>DASUFX010000454.1:0-3077 GCA_036274355.1 Kofleriaceae bacterium
CATGCGCCACTTCGATGCCGGCTGGACGATCTGGCTCGTGATGGCGGCGTTCGCGCTGCCGGCGTTCGTCGGTGCAAGTCGGAGCGAGACCGATCGGGTCGCCGCGATTCTCGGCACCGCGTGCTTCGGTTACCTGACCTACAAGTTCCGCACGGGCGTGTTTGACCTCGTCATCCACGGCTCGCTCGGCGGCATCATGATGGGCATCGCGGTGATCGGCGGACTTACGACGTCGCTGATGGTGCTCGCCGCGTCCTCGCGCGAGCGCTAACGAATTTCTTGCACGGGCGATTTGCCCGGGCATTTCCGAGGCACGCGCCGCGTATACTGGTGCCGTATACTGGTGCCGATGCATTGGGGGCATCGGTAGATGGATCCACGCGCGCGCGCGGATCTGCTGGCCGCACTTGCGGCGTTAGCGTCGGACGACGAGTCCGCCGGCGACGCGTTGCGCGCGATCGTCGAGAGCATGCCGGCCAGGCTGTCGGTGATCGATCCGTCCGCCGTGTTTCTCTGGACGAATCACCCGCACTCGAAGGTGCTCGGACATTCGATGTTCGAATACATGCCCGAGCCGGATCACGCCCAGGCGCGTGCCGCGATCGAGCGTGTACTGCAAAGCGGTCGCGCGGACCGCTTCTCGGGACACGGTCCGGGAAACCGCGGGCCACACTCGCGCTACGAAAGCTGGATTGCACCGATCGGCTCGCCGATCATCGCGCTCGCGCTGATCTCGCGTGATGTCTCCGAAGAATGGGAGCTCTACGACGAGCTCCGCGATCGCGAACAACGGCTCTCGCTCGTGCTGCGCGCAGCCGGCATGGGGATGTGGCGATTCGATCTGCGCACTCACACGGTCGAGTTCGACGAAGCTGCGCGTGCGATCTACGGTTTCACGGTGAGCCGCATGGACTCGCTCACGTTCACGACCAATCACATCCATCCCGATGACCGTGCCGAGGCCGACCGCAAAGCGCTGGAGAGCGCGCGCACCCGGATCCCCTACTCCGCACAGAACCGGATCATTCGCACCGACGGCCAGCAGCGCTGGGTCGAAGTAACCGGCAGCCCGATTCTCGACGAGGCCGGTCAGCTCGTCGCGATCATGGGCACCATCACGGACATCACCGAGCGGCGCGAAGTCGAAGCCCGCGCGCGTCAGGCTCAACGACTCGACGCGGTCGGCTCGCTCACCGCGGGCATCGCGCACAACTTCAACAACATGCTCGCGGCGATCATGCCGACGCTGTCGATGATCGAAGGCGACGTGAGCCCGATCTCTGCACCACTCGTCCGCGGCGCATCACTTGCGACCGAACGCGCCGCCCAGCTCGTGCGTCAGCTCATGACGTTCGCCGGGCGCAACGGCAATCGCCTGCGCACCGTCGAAGCACCTGGCCCACTCGTCGAACGCACGGTCGCACTCTGTCGCTCGACGTTCGATCGCGTGATCGAGCTGCGCGTCACCATCGAGCCCGAGCTACCCGCGATCTGTGTCGACGTCGGCCAGATCGAGCAGGCGCTGCTCAACCTCCTCCTCAACGCGCGCGATGCCGTAGCGGACGCCACGCCACCGATCATTCAGGTCCGCGTCACGCACGCGAGCGAGCGCGAGATCCAGATCGTCGTCGAGGACAACGGTCCTGGCGTTCCCGAAGAGCTGCGCGAACGCATCTTCGATCCATTCTTCACGACCAAGCACGTCGGCGCGGGTACCGGCCTCGGTCTTGCCACCGCCTACGCGATCGCGCGCGAGCATGGTGGTGCGATCTCGTGCGGCGGCGAATCCGGCCGCGGCGCCCAGTTCACCATGACGATTCCGGGCGTCGACCTCGCGCCCACGGTCGCTGATCCCGTCGTTCGTGGCCGGGGACGAGCGCAGGGGACCGTGCTCGTCGTCGATGACGATGCGATCGTGCGCGAAACCGTCGCGCGTGTGCTCAGGGATGCCGGTTTCACGATCCACACGGCCGACAGCGCCGACCAGGCGATCATCGTGCTCGGGCGCCAGCCCGGCGTCGATGCCGTGCTGCTCGATCTCAACATGCCCGGCTCGTCTTGGCGCACGGTCGTTCGCACGCTTCGCCAAGATCATCCGAAGGCGCGTGTCGTCGCGTTCACCGGCGGCGTCACCGCGCGCGACAACTCCGTCGACGGCTGGCTGATCAAGCCCGCACATCCGGACGCGATCATCGACGCGATCAACCAAGTCATCGTGCGCGCGTGACCATCGGCTCAGAACCGATAGCGCAGGTGTTGAATCGCGCGCCGCACGAACCCGAACCGACGCAGCACCAGCGTCGCCAAACGGTTGCTGCGGGGTAGTCGCTCGGTCAGATCCGGCAGCGTGAGGAACGGCACCGCTGCGACGAGCTCGAGCTCGGGAATCTCGCGCACGAGCGCACGCGGATCGTCGATCGCCCAGGAGAGCCGCACGTTCGCGGCGCGCGCCGCCGGCACGAGCCGCATCAGCCTGACGACCAGCTTGCTGTACGCGTCGAAGATGAGCTCGCCGCTCAGAAACGTTTCCGTGATGTAGCGGAACAGCGCGGTGCCATCCGCGGGCTTCAGGTACTGCACGAGGCCTTCGGCGACGACGAGCACCGGGTTGTCGCGCGGAATCACGTCGAGCCAGCGCAGGTCGGTGACCGACGCGCCGATCATCGTGTAGTCGTGACGCTGGGGATACAGGCGCTTGCGCAGCTCGATGACGTCGGGATAGTCGACGTCGTACCAGCGCACGGTGGCGGGCGGATCGACGCGCCACACGCGACTGTCCAGGCCACAGCCGAGGTGCAGCACCGTCGCTGCCGGATGCGCGGTGAGGAACTCGCGCGTCCAGCCATCGAGGTGTTTCGCGCGTACCGGCAACGAGACATCCGCGCCCTTGGGAATCCGTAGCTTCTTGAAATCGACGTCGAGCTGGTCGACGACATCGGCCGCATAGGTGTCGCCGAGGATCGGATGCGCCTTGTGGCTGTCGAGCGCTTTGCCGTAGAGCGTGACGAGGAGCGTCTGCTTCTCGCCCTCGAGCTGAACCTTCTCGCGCTGCATGCTCGAGTCTACCGCCGACGAGG
>DASUFX010000455.1:0-2542 GCA_036274355.1 Kofleriaceae bacterium
CGCGCTTGCGTTGCAGATCGAACTGATTGCGAGCCGCGCGGGTACCGAGGATGAAGCCGATGAACATACCGACCATCAGCGCGCCCGGAATGAACAGGATGTGACTCGAAGTCACTTGCTCTCCTTCGCGGCCGCATCGAGATCTCTGCGTAGCTGCGCGAGCTCGGCCTTCAGTGCTTGCTGCCGCCACCACAAGAATACGACGAACGCGGCGGCGAGGATCCACATCGCGGCATACGCGTAGATGACGTGGCGCTCGTTCTCGGCGATCTGTGCCGCCGCGGCGTTATGCGCATCGATGGTCTTCTGATCGATCTGCTTGTCGACGGTCTCGACGATCGACTTCGCGAACGCGGGGTCTGCGTTCATCGCGTCCGCACAGGTCTTGCGCAGCTCTTCGGCCGACGCCTTCGGAACCGGAGGCACGGCAGGCGGCGCGGGTTGTTCTGCCGGCGGCGGTGCGGGTTGCGCGGCGGGTTGCGCTACTGGTTGCGCGGCCGAACCTGGTTGCGCCGCGGCACTACCTGCGAGCCCGAGGATCACGAGGAGGATGAGCTTCTTCATTGCAGAACTCCCAGATCGAGACCGCGCTCGCGCAGCTCGCGTGCTTCGCGTTCGGCGCGCGTGCCTTGCACGCGAACGATCACGAGCGTCAAGAACCACAGCAAGAACCCGATCGACGAGAACAGGAATGCCAACTTGTACTCGGTGCCGAGGTTCATGACGACACCCTCCATGCCCGACGGCGGGTGCGAGTCTTCGCCGACCATCTTGTAGATGAACGGCACGCCGACCATGCCGAAGATCGCCATGCCGGCCGCGACACGATCCGCGCTCGGGCCCGCGAACTTCCGCACGAGCCAGTAGCCGACGAGGATCAGCCAGAGCAGCAGCGACATCGTCAGCCGCGGCTCCCAGTTCCACCACGTGTCCCACGCGGCTTTCGCCCAGATCGAGCCGGTCGCGAGCACGACTGCGCCGAACATCACGGCGACATCGACGGAGGCCGCTGCAATGTCGTCCCATTTCGGATTGCGCGTCTTCAAGAAGATCGCCGACGCGACGCCGGCCAGCCCGACCGCCACGAAGAGCATGAACGCCTGGGTGACGTGGAAGTAGAAGATCTTCTGGTTGAAGAACAGGCTCGAACCGTTGAGCATGCCCTCGGCGGTAAAGCTGTACTGCAGCGGCGCCTTGATGAAGACGTAATGGATCGCGACGGCCAGCGTGAGAGCTGACAGCGCGGCGAGGACGGGAACGGTGAACCTCTTCATTCGATCACCAGGGACTCGAAGGTCCACAGGGACAGTACCAGGAAGACAGCGTCATAGATTCCGACGAACCCGATCCAGAACCAGGCCTGCTCCAGGTTCGGGATTTCGGCGACCAGCACCGCGGTGGTTCTCGTACCTGCGATAAACAACGGGATCAGCAGCGGATAGAGAATGACAGGGAGTAGCACGTCTCGCGAGCGGACCTTGAGCAGCGTCGCGCTGAACACCGAGCCGACGAGTGCGATGCCGACGGAGCCTAGCAACACGATCAGTGCGAGCGGGCCTGTGTGCTTGAACAGCGGCGCGTTGAGCCACAGCGCGAGCAGCGGCACCACGATGAGCGCGACCGAAAGGATCAGCACGGTCATCGCGATTGCCTTGCCGAGGAACACCGCGAGCCGCGGTACAGGAGCCAGCAACAGAGCGCGCATCGTGTCGTTCTCGCGCTCGCGATCGAACGCGCGGCCGAGCGCGATCGTGCCGGAAAACGCCAGCGAGACCCACAGCAGCGCCGGTACCGCACCGCGCACGGCGCGGGGATCCTGCCCTTTGAACGCTAACGCGTAGATCGCGGCGAGCAACGTCGCGAAGAAGATCATCGTCATCACGATCTCCTTGCTGCGCAGCTCGACGCGGAGATCTTTCCACGCGACGCGACCGGCTTGGCGAAGGAGCGACGACATCTCAATTGGCGTGCTGATGATAGATGTGTTTGAGCTGCTCGTAGGAGTACGTGTCCGCACGTTCTTCGAACACGAGCCCACCGCGGCGCAAGATCGCGACGTGATCGCAGCGCCCGGCGATCGCTTCGAGATCGTGCGTGACGACGACGACGATGGCACCGCTCGACCTGAGATCGCCGAGCTGCTTGCCGAGATTGATCGCACCGTCGCGATCGAGGCCGGTGAACGGCTCGTCGAGTAGCAACAGCGACGGCTTCGTGAGTAGCGCGCGGGCGAGCGCGACCCGCTGCTGCATGCCGCGCGAGTAAGTGCGGACCGCGCGCGTGCGCGCACGCTCGTCGAGCCCGACCTGATCGAGCACGGCCTTGATCGCCTTTGCACTGGCGTCGACGTCATAGAGCTCGGCGAAGAACTCGAGGTTCTCGATCGCGGACAGCTCGCCGTAGCAGAGCGACTGGTGCGCGAGCAGGCCGATCTGGCGGCGCACGTCCTCCGCTTCGAGCGCCTTGCCGCCGCTGTGATACGTGACGCCACCCGAGCTCGGCCGCACCAATGTAGAGACCACGCCGAGCAGCGTCGTCTTCC
>DASUFX010000456.1:0-8047 GCA_036274355.1 Kofleriaceae bacterium
AGTGGCAGCTGTGACCGATTATCCGTTCTTCTTCACCTGGACCGCGCAGAACCAAGCCAAGCCGCTCGAGCTGACGGGCGGCGAGGGCGCCTGGTTCACCACGAAAGACGGCTCGCGCTGGCTCGACCTCGGCGCGCTCGCCTATCAGGTCAACGTCGGGCACGGCAACAAGCGCATTGTCGAGGCGATCAAGCGCCAGGCCGACGAGCTGTGCCTGTCGACGCCGAACGCCGTGTATCCCGCGAAGGTCGAGCTCGCGAAGCGGCTGCTCGCGATGGCGGGCCCGGGCTTCTCCAAAGTGTTCTTCACGCTCGGCGGCGCCGAGGCGAACGAGAACGCGCTCAAGATCGCACGCCTCGTCACCAAGCGCCTCAAGAACATCGCGCGCTACTCGAGCTATCACGGCGCCTCGATGGGCGCGCTGTCGCTCACCGGTGACTGGCGCCGCCCGCTCGTCGAGCCCGGCATTCCGGGCGTGATCCACGTCGAGGACTGCTACTGCGATCGCTGTCCGTTCGACAAAACGCTCGAAGCTTGTGGACGCGAGTGCGCGACGAACATCGGCGACGTGATGCGGCGCGAAGGCGCGGGTGCGGGCGCTGCCGCTCCTGGCTCACTTGCGGGCGCGGTCGCCGCCGTGTTCCTCGAGCCGGTGCCGGGTGCCAACGGCGTGCTCGTGCCGCCGCCCGAGTACTGGCCGCTCGTACGCAAGGCGTGCGACGAGAATGGCGCGCTGCTTGTCGCCGACGAGGTGCTCACGGGCTTCGGTCGCACCGGCAAGCCGTTCGGGTTCCAGCACTGGGACGTCGTGCCCGACATGATCACGGTCGCGAAGGGCCTCGCGTCGGGGTACGCGACGATCGGTGCGGTGATCGTGCACGAGCGCATCGCGAAGTACTTCGACGACCACGTGCTCGCGTGCGGCCTCACGTACTACGCGCACCCGACCGCATGCGCGGCGGCGCTCGAGACGATGAAGGTCTACGACGACGACAAGCTGTACGAGAACGCCGAGCGCCTCGGCCCGGTGCTGCGCCGCGAGCTCGATGCGGTGGCCGCACGCGTCGCGCCTAGCGTGTTCGTCCGCTCGCTCGGCCTCCTGGGCGTAATCGAATTCGGCAAGGTCACCGACGCTAGCGCTGCAAGCTGGAAGAAGCTCGGTGCGGAACTGTCAGCGCGCAAACTGTCGTTGCATGTCGAGCCGAGCCGCGGCACGGCGATCTTCTCGCCGCCACTCTGTATCAGCGAGCAAGAGCTAGTCAGCGGCGTGCGTGCTTTCGGGCATGCGGCCGTGGCAGCATTCGGCGCGCGTACATGACTGGCAAACACGGACAGAAGGTCGTCACCTCGATCGAAGAGGCGCTCGCGCCGCTCCGCGACGGCATGACGATCATGGTCGGCGGCTTCGGCCTGTCGGGAAATCCCGAGGCGCTGATCAAGGGCGTGGTCGCTCGCGGCGTCAAAGAGCTCACGCTCGTCTCGAACAACGCAGGCAACCTCGGCAAAGGTCTCGCGACGTGGCTCAAGGCCGGCATCATCCGCAAGGTGATCTGCAGCTACATCGGTAGCAACGAAGACCTCCACACGCGTATGGCTTCGGGCGAAGTGAAAGTCGAGATCACGCCGCAGGGCACGCTCGCCGAGCGCATGCGCGCCGCGGGTGCGGGCATCCCCGCGTTCTTCACACCGACCGGCGTCGGCACCGTCGTCGAAGACGGCAAAGAGGTGCGCGAGATCGACGGACGTCGCTACATCCTGGAGCGCGCGCTACACGCTGACGTCGCGCTCGTGCGTGCACAGCTCTCCGACCACTTCGGCAACCTGCGGTTCTGGCGCACGGCAAAGAATTTCAATCCGGTGATGGCGACCGCTGCGAAGCTGACGATCGTCGAATGCGATCGGCTCGTCGACAACGGCACGATCGATCCCGACGCCGTCCATCTACCGGGCATCTTCGTCCACAAGATCATCCACGTTCCCGAGCACGAGAACGCGTTCGAATACCGCACGGTGAGGAAGCGGCCATGACGTACTCCACCGAAGACATGGCGCGTCGCGCGGCGCGCGAGATTCCCGCCGGCTCGATCGTCAACCTCGGCATCGGTCTGCCGACGCAGGTCGCGGACTATTTGCCCGAAGGCCACGCGTGGCTGCACTCGGAGAACGGTCTGCTCGGCATGGGCCCGTTCCCGTACGAAGGCGACGAGGATCCGAACCTCATCAACGCCGGCAAGCAGACCGTCACCGTCTTGCCCGCGGGTTCGACATTCGACTCGGCGACGTCGTTCGCGATGATTCGCGGCGGTCACGTCGATCTCGCGATCCTCGGCGCGATGCAGGTGTCGGCGGGCGGCGATCTCGCGAACTGGGCGGTGCCGGGCGGCAAGGTGATGGGCATCGGCGGCGCGATGGATCTCGCGTCGGGCTGCCGTCGCGTGATCGCGATGATGCAGCACACGACGAAGAAGAAAGAGTTCAAGCTCGTGCAGAAGTGCGAGTACCCGCTGACCGCAACGCGCGTCGTGTCACTCGTGATCACCGAGCTCGGTGCGTTCGAGCCGACCGGACACGCGTTCCGCGTGGTCGATCTTGCGCCCGGTGTCACGCGCGAGCAGGCTGAGCAAGCGACCGGCGCGCCGCTGATCTAAGCGGTCGCATCCTCACGGTTTCACTTCGTCTCGCCTGGGTTGCGCCGATCCCTGCGCAACGCACGGCAAATTGCCGAAACGAGTGGCGGCTGCCGTCGGCATGGCGGCTGCTCTAGCCGCCATCGACCCTAAACAAGGAGCAAACGGGATGAACACCAAGAACGAAGAGCTCACCACGATCGATTCGGCTGACCTCGACACCGTCACGGGCGGCATGTGGGGCCCGATCATCGCGCAGGGCCTCTCCTGGCTCGGCAGCATGTTCGGCGGCGGCACCAACGTGGGCGTGCAGAACGGCAACAACAACCGGCAGGCGCAAGGCAACACCGGCCCGACGACGCTGGGCGACGGCAGCCCGATCAAGGGCCCGCAGCAGTAATCCGAACAACCGTTCTCTCAACCAGCACGAAGGAGCAGCACCATGGACATCAAGCACACGGATACGAACGAGCTAGCAAGCATCGACACCGCGGACCTCGAGCACGTCACCGGCGGTGGCTGGGCGGGCGACGCGTGGAACTGGGTCAAGACGAACGTCGGCGGCCTGTTCGGCGGCGGCGGCGGCGGCGGCGGGATCAACGTCGGCGTCCAGAACGGCAACAACAACCGCCAAGCGCAGGGCAACAGCGGCTCGACGACGATCGGCGACAACAGCCCGATCGGAGGCCAGTAGCATGGAGACGTACGAGCTCGCGACGATTTCTCCCGAGGAGCTCGCGTTCGTCGAAGGCGCATGGCTGAACGTCGGCGTGGCGTGGGGCGATAACAACCGCGTCTCCGTCGGCACCGGCACACGCGGCCTCAACTTCCAGTTCGCGTGGGGCAACAACAACCACGTCGAGACCGGGCAGGGTCCGACGTTCCGCCTCAACTGGGGCAGCAACAACACGTTCGGCAGCCGCTAGGAGATGACCATGAGCGACAAGAAGGACAAGGGCGTCATCCGGCTTCACGAAGGCGAGCACGTCAAGTTCGCCATCGTTAGCGGCGATGATCTCGAGGTCGTCGTCGGCGGTGGCTGGGCAGGCGACGCGTGGAACTGGGTGAAGGGTTCCGTCGGCAACTTCTTTGGCGGTCTTAACATCGGCATCGCCAACGGCAACAACAACCGCGTCGCGGTCGGCAACCAAGGTCCGACGACGCTCGGCGACAACAGTCCGATCGGGAAGTGACACCGATGAACGATCAACAAGAAACCGTGTCGCCGGCAGAGCTCGACGCCGTAACCGGCGGCGTCGGCTGGCGCTGCACCGGCTTCCGAGTGCCAACTGGTTTCCTCGGCGGCCTGAACATCTCGATCACGAGCGGCAACAACAAGGTCGTCGCGCAGGGCAACCTGGGCGCGACGACGCTCGCTGATAACCAGCCCGTGAAGTAACGGACACGGCACATGACCGATCAACCGAGTGCCAACGGGTTTTCTCGGCGGCCTGAACATCGCGATCACGAGCGGCAACAACAAGCTCGTCGCGCAGGGCAACCAGGGCGCGACGACGCTCGCTGACAACCAGCCCGTGAAGTAACGGAGATGCACATGAGCGATCAATTCGAGACCGTGGAATCGGCAGAGCTCGACGGCGTGACGGGCGGCATCTTGCCGTGGCTGATCGCCGGCGCAGCAGCGGCCGGTGCAGCGTGGTACTTCGGCGGCGGCATCAACGTCGGCGTCGCCAACGGCGATAACAACCGCGTCGCAGTGGGCAATCAAGGCCCGACGACGCTCGGCAACAACAGCCCGGTGCAGCAGTAATGCGCGTCATGAACGAGCAGGACTTCGAGACCGTGGAGCCGGCAGAGCTCGACAGCGTGACGGGCGGCATCCTGCCGCAGCTGATCGCGGGCGCAGCGGCGGCCGGTGCAGCCTGGTACTCCGGCGGCGGTATCAACGTCGGCATCGCGAACGGCAACAACAATCGCGTCGCGGTGAGCGGCGGCGGCATCGGCATCGCCAACGGCAACAACAACCGCGTCATGGTGAACGGCGGCATCGGCATCGCCAACGGCAACAACAACCGCATCGAGATGGGCAATCCAAGCCCGACGACGATCGACAACAACAGCCCGATCAATCAGTAACGGCTGGCGCGACGCACGGCTGCTCGTTCAGGGCCGCAGCGTCGTACCAACCGAGCCAGGCTCGCGCACGGCGCGCACCAGATCGCCGGGGCCGAGCTTGCCCAAGATGTGAATCGCGCCGACGCCTTGGTCGACAACGGCCATGGCTTCTTCGAGTTTCGGAATCATGCCTCCGGTGACAACACCGGACCTGATGGCGTCGCGCGCTTCTGCGCAAGTCAGCTGGGCGAGACGTGACGAGGGATCGTTGACGTCGCGCAGTACGCCCGGCGTCGACGTGACCAAGAACAACCGATCTGCTTTGAGCGCGGCGGCAAGCTGGTTGCCGACCATGTCGGCGTTGATGTTGTAGACGCCGCCTTCAGCATCGGCACCGAGGCAGGCGATGACGGGAACGTACTTCGTGGCCCACAGCGCTTCGAGCAGCTCGAGGTTGAAGCCGACGACGTCGCCGACGAATCCCATATCGACAGGCTCGTCCCCGGCGCCGGGATACTTCTTCGGCGGCCGTCTCACGGCACGCACGACGAGACCCGACGCACCGTGCAGACCGACCGCCGACACGCCGGCGGCATTCAGCGCCGCGCACAGATCGACGTTGAGCTTGCCGGCGAGCACCATCTTCATGACGTCGAGCGTCGCAGCGTCGGTCACCCGACGACCTGCGACTTGCTTCGTCTCGATGCCGAGCTGCTTTTGCAGCGCGGTCGCCTGCGGGCCGCCGCCATGAACGATCGCGACCAGCGCGCCTTCATCGACGAGCACGCGCAAATCAGCGGCGAGCGCCTTTGCTTCGCCCGAGCCGATGACGTCGCCGCCGATCTTGACGACGAGACTCACGGCCAGTTCCCGACGTCTTCGAGGCTGGCGCGCTCGTCGACGCCGAGCACGAGGTTCATGTTCTGGATTGCCTGGCCGGCGCCGCCCTTGATCAGGTTGTCGATTGCCGAGAACACCGTGACCGTGCGCTTGCCGTTCGCCACCGGGCCGACCGCGAATCCGACTTCGGCGTAGTTGCTACCGGCAACTGCGACGACTTCCGGCAACCGCGCCTTCGGCCGGCGTACAAACGCCTCGCGCGCGTAGCTCTCGTCGAACAGCGAAGCGAGCTGGTTCTTGTCGACCTTGGCGTCGAGCTCGAGGAAGCACGACGCGAAGATGCCGCGCGTGAGCGGTGCCGACACCGGGACGAAGCGCAGCTCGATGCCCTTCGCACCGCCATCGGCGAGCGTCTGCACGATCTCGGGCACGTGCTGGTGCTCGAGCGGCTTGTACGTCTTGAGGTTGCCCGCACGGCTCGGGTGATGCGTGCCGGCCTGCGGGGCGATGCCGGATCCCGAGGAGCCGGTGATGCCCATGACATGGACCACGGCGCTATCCAGCATGCCCGCGCGCGCGAGCGGCAACAGCGCGAGCTCGATCGTCGTCGCGAAGCAGCCCGGCGATGCGACGTACTTCGCCGCCTTGATCGCGGCCCGATTCAATTCCGGCAAGCCATACACGAACGTGCCCAGCAGCTCCGGATGCGGATGCTTCGCGCCGTAGAACTTCTCGTAGACGGCAGCATCGCGGAGCCGGAAGTCGCCCGACATGTCGACGATCTTCACGCCGGCGGCGATCAGCTCGGGCACCTTCGCGGCGGTCACCTTGTGCGGTAGCGCGAGCAACGCGACGTCGCAGCCCTTCGCGGCTTCGGCAGGCGGCAAATCCTCGAACACGAGCTCGGTCGCGCCGTCGAGGTTCGGGTGCACCGCGCCGAGTGGCTCGCCGACGTGATCGATCGATGCCACGCGCACGAGCTCGACGTCCGGATGCATGAGTAGCCGGCGCGCCATCTCTGCGCCGCCGTATCCGCTACCGCCGATGATTGCTGCCTTGAATCGCTTTGCCATCGTGGGCCGAGGTATGCCATGCCTCGCACCACCGTGTCACACACAGGCGCTACACCCCTCGATAACGCGCTCGCTGCCGTGCGCAGCCGCGAAGCTGAGATGCTCGCGCTCGCTCGCAGCTGGGTCGAGATCAACAGCTACACGTCGAACGTGGAAGGCGTAAATCGTGTTGGCGCACTGCTCCGCGAAGCGTTTTCACTCCCTGCTTTGACCGGCAGCGTCATTCCGGGTGAAGCCGGCTACGGTGATCACCTCGTCTGGCGCACCCCCGCATCGGGAGCGCCGATCTTGCTCATCGGTCATCACGACACCGTGTTTCCGCCGGGCCACTTCGAAGGCTGGAAAGAAGACGGTCCTCGCGCAGTCGGGCCGGGCGCGCTCGACATGAAGGGCGGCCTCGCGATCATTCGCACCGCGCTCGCGGCACTCGCGGACGTCGGGGTGCTCGCGAACCTTCCGCTCGTCGTCATCTCGGTCGCCGACGAAGAGGTCGGCTCGCCGTGCTCTGCGCCGCACCTGCGCGAGCTCGCGAAGGGCGCAGCGTGCGCACTCGTGTTCGAGTCCGGCCGCGCCCACGACATGATCATCACGCAACGCAAAGGCGTCGGCGCGATGACCGTGATCGCCCACGGCAAAGCCGCGCACAGCGGCAATAACCACAAGGACGGCGCGAACGCGATCTGGGCGCTCGCGAAGTTTGTCGATGCCGCCCAACAGCTCACCGACTACGGCAAGGGTGTCACCGTCAACGTGGGCCAGTTCTCCGGCGGGACGTCGAAGAACACCGTGCCAGAGCGCGCCGAGTGCAAGCTCGACCTTCGTTACCAGACCGTCGCCGATGCCGACGCACTCGTCGCTGGCCTGCGCGCCGCCGCAGCGGCGGCCCAGATCCCGGGTGTCACGCTAGAAGTGCAGGGCGGCGTCAATCGTCTCCCGCTCGAGCGCAGCCCCGCATCCGCAGCGCTGCGCGACGAATACGCCGCGTGTGCGCGCGCATCGGGTCTCGGCGATGGTGAAGCGCCGCTGCTCGGCGGCGGCTCCGACGCGAATACGGTCGCGCCGCTCGGTGTCCCCGCGATCGATGGCCTCGGCCCACGTGGCGCCGGCTTTCACACGACGACCGAGTACGTCGAGCTCGCGACGTTCGTGCCCAAGGCCGAAGCCCTCGTGCGCTTTCTCTACGCTCGCTTGCCTGCGTAACCGCAGCCAATTGTTGCACCGAACCGTGCGCAGGCGCTCGGTCGCCGCGTAGGGCATCGGCGCACCTTGCGTCGCCAGCGAACGCAACGCGAAACTGGGACCGCCGATACCGCCGCCATGCCCGAGATCGTGCGTACGCTTGTTTGTCTCGCGATCGTGTCGACCTCGAGCCTCGCCGCGGCGCAGATCGTCGATCCGTGGCCAGACAAGGATGCCGCGCCTGCTACAGAC
>DASUFX010000457.1:0-2484 GCA_036274355.1 Kofleriaceae bacterium
AACACGATCGCGAGACCAATACCCGCTACGACAACGGGCAGCGGCAAATTCAACCCGCCGGCCCCAACCTGACGGTAGATCGGCGGCGAGATCACGGCGGCGATTCCGATCCCGAGCGCCGCGGCAATGGTGCAGAGGATCACCGACTCGGCCAACACGAGGCTCATCACAGCCGTGTTGCTGAAGCCGTAGGTCTTCAACACCGCGAGCTCGGGAGTCCGCGCACGAACCGACTGCATCATCGTGTTGAACGTCACGAACAGCAGCGCGAACATGACCGCCGCGATGATGAGGTTGACGAAGGTGGCAATGTCGCCGATCTGGGCGATCTGAGCCCGTACCCAGTCCTTCTCGCTCTGCGTCTGAGTCTCGTTCGTCGAGTTCGCGAACAACGCATCGATCCGCTCCGAAATCGCGGCCGCGCTGCTCGAATCGTGGATCTTGAGAAAATAGAGCGTCACCGTGCCATTCGCGGCGGCGCGCGCTTCGTCGAAATAGTCGTAGTTGATCCACAGCTCGCTCGTCGGGACCCTACCCGACGGCGACCGATACGAGCCCACGATCTCGAAGTCCCAGTTCTCGGCGCCGTCCTTCCGCTGCCACACGGCGGAGCCGAGCGGGAGCCGGTCGCCGATCTTCCAGCCCTGCTGCTTCGCGAGATCCTCGCCGACCAGCGCTCCGTTGCGCGTGTGCAGCATCGCGTCGATGTATTGCGGCTCGATCTTGATGTCGGGGTAGATCGCGTTGAAGCTCGCCACGTCGATGGCGCCGACCTGGATGCTATTGCGGCGATCTTGGTAGTAGCCCGCGAAAAAATTGTAGTAAGACACTTCGTCGACGCCCGGCACGGTCTGCATGCGCGCGCGGTGCGCGAGCGGCAGCGGCTGCGTGATGTTGACGCGGCTCATGGTCCTAAGTCGCGTGTCGCTCATCGCGTCGATGATGCCGTCGAGCGCCGCCGAGAAGCCGTGCAGCAATCCGAACAGCGCGAACGCGAAGACGACACAGAACAGAGTCAGCACGGTACTGGCGCGCTTGCGCCATAGCCCGGCCCAGATCAGCGGCAGATATTTCATGCGGCGACTCCCAGCGGCGCATTCGTCAGTGAGCCCTTGTCGACGTAGAGGCGCCGCGACGCGAAATTCGCCGCGCGCGGGTCGTGCGTCACCATGACGATGGTCTTGTGCTGGTGCTCGTTCAGGAGCTCGAGCAGCTTCAAGATCGATTCCGACGTCTCGCGGTCGAGATCTCCGGTCGGCTCGTCGCAGACGAGCAGCGTCGGATCCGCGACGAGCGCCCGAGCGATCGCGACGCGCTGTTGCTGGCCGCCCGAAAGCTCGCCCGGCTTGTGCTTCGCGCGGTCCGCGAGGCCGACGAGCTCGAGCGCCGCGGCCACGTTGCGCTTGCGCTCCGCGGAAGAGAGCTTCGTGAGCAGCAGCGGCACCTCGACATTGCGCTCGGCCGTGAGAACGGGCAGCAGGTTGTAGAACTGGAAGATGAAACCGACGTTGCGCGCGCGCCATTTGGCGAGCTGCCCCGACGACAGCTGGTCGAGGCGCTCGCCTGCTACGACGATCTCGCCTCGGTCGGGCCGGTCGAGGCCGCCGATCAGGTTCAGCAATGTCGTCTTACCCGAGCCCGAAGGCCCCATGAGCGCGAGGAACTCGCCGCGCTCGACCGTGAGATCGATCGAATGCAGCACCTCGACTCGCTGCTTGCCGCGCGTGTAGCCCTTGACCGCTTGCTTGATGGACACCAACGCCGTCATGACTGCTTCCTCGTATGAGGCGCGCCGCGCGCGCTATTCCTCGACCCTGACCCTCGAACCATCCGTCAGCGACGACAGGTCGCCACTGGCCAGCCGCGTGCCGGCCTTGAGACCCGCGAGAACGACCTGCCCTGCGGCGCTCTGCGGGCCCAGGCGCACCGTGCGCCGCTCGACGCCGCCGTCGGCGATGACGAATACGACGCCCGTGTCGCCGTCGGCTTGCACGGATTCCTTCGGCACCAGTACCGGTTGCTGCGCGACTGCGCTCGCGGCCGCTGCATCGCGCGGCGCTTTCGCATCGTGGAACGCCACGCGTGCGCCCATCTCAGGCAAGATCCGCGGGTCGCCCACCGCGAAGCCGACGCGTACCTTCACGGTAGCTTTCGCGCGATCGGCCGTCGGAATGATCGCGATGACGTGCGCCGGAATGCTCCAGTCGGGATAGGCGTTCAGCGTGATCGTCGCCGGCTGGTCCGTGGAGACGCGCTGGATGAAGTTCTCGCTGACGTCGACCTCGACCTCGAGCGACGACATGTCGACGATCGTGCCGATACCCGTCCGAGTGAACCCGCCGCCCGCCGACATCGGCGAGACCATCTCGCCCTCCTGCGCGGCTTTGACGGTGACGATGCCGGCGAACGGCGCGCGCACGACGGTATCGTCGAGATTGCGCTGCGCGAGCTCGACACGTGCCTTGGCGACCTCGACGGCGCGCG
>DASUFX010000458.1:0-5049 GCA_036274355.1 Kofleriaceae bacterium
AAGCCCGGATCGCGAAGCGCGTGCACGTGCGCGTACGCGCCGGTGACGATCTGATCGCGATCGCGAAGCAGCCGCGGCAACCGCGCCGACTCGCTCTCGGCGAGCAGGATCGCTGCGACGTCGAGCGCAGCAACATCGGGATGACGTGCAGCCGGCACGTGAAAGCCGACCGACACGTACGCTTCGCTGACGTCGCGATGCGCAGCGACCGCGCGCGGTGACGTCTGCGCCGGCTCGGCGGTGACGCGGCGTTCGGGACGGCCCGATGGCATCGCGCGGAAGCGTCGCTCGACGCTGCGGCGCACGCGTGCGGGATCGACATCGCCGGCGACGACGAGCGTGATGTTATCGGCGACGTAGAAGTTGCGGATCAGCTCGACGACGTCGCGCTCGCCGAGCCGCTGCACGGTCTCGGGTGTACCGATCACGGGACGGCGATACGGATGCGCGACGTACGCGGTCGCGAACAAGCTCTGCGCGACCGAGCGCGCCGGATCGTCACTGCCTTGACGGATCTCTTCGAGGATCACCTGGCGCTCGCGATCGAGCTCGTGCGGGTCGACGCGCGGCGTGGTGAGCGCATCACCGATCGCATCGATCGCGCCGTCGAGATGATCGCGACCGAGCACCGCGTGATAGACGGTGTGATCGAACGACGTCCACGCGTTGATCTCGCCGCCACTGCCTTCGATCGCGCGCGTCAGCTCGCCGACGCCGTACGCGCTCGAGCCCTTGAACAGCATGTGCTCGACGACGTGGGCGACGCCCGCCTTTGGAGCTGCTTCATCTGCTGAACCGACACCAACCCACGCCTGCACCGCGAGCACTGGCGCGGGATGGCCTGAAGCCACGTGCAACGTGAGCCCGTTATCGAGCCGATGGGTCTCTACGTCATGCATGCCGCAACTTGCCGCAGGGCCCGCACCGAGCGAGACCGCCAATGCGGCAGCGGCTCGATGATAGGCATGGCTGCGTCGGCGGGGCACGTTTTGGGAACATAGGCCAACTAGGGGATTTTTGGTTATCCTCGACGCATGAAGCGCCTACTTCTACTCGCGGGAATTGCTGCACTTGCGGCCTGTGGAAGCGACCCGGTCAACGCCGAGGGCACGTACACGATCTCGGTGACCAATCGCGACAACGGCTGCAACTTTAACAACTGGACCGTCGGCGACAGCGCGGCCGGCATCAACGTCGTGATCAACCAGGAAGGCACCGACGTGAACGCCGACGTCATGGGTGTCACACGCATCTACCTCGACGCGATCCTCGGCTCGCACGTCTACAACGGCACCGTCGACGGCAGCGATCTCGATCTCGACATCGTCGGCACGCAGTCGGCGGCGATGGGCAACTGCACGCTGACCATCAACTCGAACCTGCTCGCGTCACTCAATGGCGACGTGCTGACCGGTCGAATCAACTATCACTATCACGGCAACGGCAACAGCGACTGCGCGCCCTACGATGGCTGCACGTCGTTCCAAGAAATGAACGGCACGCGTCCGCCGCAGTGAACGGATGCTCGCGATCGATCCCGGCGCACCGACGCTGTCGACGGAGCGGCTCGTATTGCGCGAGTTACGGCTCGACGACGCGCGCGCCGTTGCAACGCGCGCCGGTGATCGCCGCGTCGCACGCTTTCTGATCGCGGTACCGAGCCCGTATCCGATGACGCTCGCGACGCGGTGGATCGCGGGCCGCATCGCGTGGTGGCAGCAAGGCCGCGGGGTGACGCTGGCGATCGCGCGCCGCGAAGCGCCCGACGATCTGCTCGGCAGCGTCAGCCTGCGCCGGTTCGTGCGCGACCGTCGCGCCGAGCTTGGCTACTGGCTCGGCGCCGACGCGTGGGGCCAAGGCTTTGCGACCGAAGCAGCCGGTGCGCTGATCGACTTCGGCTTTTCCGAGCTCGTGCTGTCACGCATCTACGCGCACGTGCTCGAGGGCAACGCGCCATCGTGTCGCGTGCTCGACAAGCTCGGCATGGTCAACGAAGGCATTCGGCGCCAGCACGTGCGCAAGGGCAAGAAGCTGCTCGACGTCGTGCTCTACGGCATGCTCCGCGACGAATGGGAGCAGCACCAGAACGGGTGAGCGAGCGGACGATATGCAACTCAGTTGCACATGGTCCTAGACGTCGTGCTCTAAGAAATGGGGTCGGACCCCATTTCCGAGCAGCCAGCGGACGATATGCAACTCAGTTGCATATGGTCAGCTGCACCAACGAGGATCAAGACTGACGCTTGCGTAGCGCGAGCAAGCTGCCGAGCGCGATGCCGGCAGCAAGGCCGATCATCACGCCGAGGCCAAAGCCGCTGCCGCCCGTCTGCGCCGCCGCCTTGATCGCGCCCTTCTCGGGCTCGACGTCCCAGCTCGTGATCAGGCCATAGGCGAGGCCGATCACGCAGAGGAGGCTGACGACGAGCGCGGCGATCCACATCGCGCGCGTTGGCTTCTTGCGAGTCGCACGGGCGTCCGCAAGCAGCGCGTCGAGCTCTGCCTCGGTCGGGCGGTCCTCGCGATCGTCCACGCGTCGAGCGTAGCGTGCGGGATGCTGGAGGGTACAGGGCGTGGTTCTTGCTGTTCGGGGCGGCGGCGCACGCCGATCCGCTAGTTACGGCGGCCACACGTTGCGTTTGTCGACATGATGCGAATCACGCTGTCCCTAATCGCCCTGCTCGCCGCCGCCTGCCACTACGAGGACGGCAAGCTCCCACCGGATTCACAACCCGATGCCGGCGTCGACGGACAGACCGGCTGCGCGCCAGGTCATGCCGGTGCCGCGTGCGTGCTCGCGCTCTACGACCAAGCGTCGGCATCGTGCGACGCCGCCGACGTCGTGAAGCTGACCAGCGAGCTCGACGCGCGCAAAGGCATCGGTCCACTGTGGGCCGCGGGGCGCGCGCTGTTTCGCACCGCCGCGCCGATCGGCGTCGCGGGCACGTTCAACAGCTGGTCGACGACGGCGCTCGTCACGAAGGCGGTGTGTAACTCGACGCTCGTCGTCGGTGTCGGCGCGGTGCCGAGCGGCTTTCACACGTACAAGCTCAGCGATGGCTCGACGTGGTCGCTCGATGCCGAGAACCCGGCGTTCGCATACGACGACTTCTCCGGCAATCCCGACGGCAAGAACTCGGTGCTCGACACACCCGACTCGGGACGCGGTCACCTCGTCGTGCTCGATCGCGCATGCTCGACGACGCTCGGCAACTGCCGCGACGTCACCGCGTATCTGCCGCGCGGTTACAACGGCACCGACGTGCACGCGTATCCGGTGCTGTTCATGCACGATGGCCAGAACGTGTGGGACGATCACACGTGCTGCTTCGGCCACACCGGCTGGGAAGTGAACGTCGCGCTCGATGCCGAGATCGCCGCCGGCCGCGTCGCTGAAGCGATCGTGATCGCCGCCGACAACACCGCGCAGCGCAACGACGAGTACGGCCTGACTCCGACGGTGATGAACGCGTTCATGCAGTTCCAGGTCGCGGAGCTGCAACCGCATGCACTCGCGAAGGTGCGCGGCGATGGTCGCGTGTTCGTGGCCGGCAGCTCGCTCGGCGGTCTCGTGTCGATGGAGCTCGCGCTGCACTATCCGCAGACGTACACGGGCGCGGCATCGCTGTCGGGCTCGTTCTGGGTCGGCCAGGATGACGGCACCGCGGTCCGTGATCAGCTGCCGAGCATCGGCAAGCAACCGCTCGCGCTGTATCTCGACTCGGGTGGCTCGCTGACCTCGAATGCAGACAGTGCCGCGGACACCGCCGAGGTGCGTGATCTCCTCGTCGGTCTCGGCTGGCAGCGTGGCGACTCGCCGAACTGCACGCTCGGACCGAGCGCGGTCTGCTGGTACATCGAGCCCGGCGCGACCCACGACGAGCTTGCTTGGAAGGCCCGAACGTGGCGCTTCCTACGGTTCTTGCTTCCGCCCTCGTAGGTCCGCAGCAGCGCTCGGGGTTTGTGATCCCTGCCCGATCGGGACTAACTGCCCCAGCGCCTGGGGGTAATTCCCTCGGTTTCATCGCCGTTACACGTGTCATTTCGCGGTGGTTAGCGGGCACACGCGTTGCTCTATGTCCGCTCACCATGAGGAACCTCCTAGCCCTTGCCCTGGCCCTTCCATTGGTCGCTTGCGTCGTCGGAGACGGAACTGAGGTCGGAGACGACCAAGGCGGCGGCAGCGGGAGTGGGTCAGGCAGCGGCTCGGGAAGCGGTAGTGGCGGTGGTGGCGGCGGCATCAGCGGCAAGATCAGCTCCGACACGACGTGGAGCGACGCCGTCACGATCTCGGGCAACCTCTCGATCGATCCGGGTGTGACCGTGACGGTCTCCGCGGGCGCGACGATCACCGTCAAGGGCGGTGTCGTCATCACGGTCGACGGCATCCTCGATGCGCAGGGCACGAGCGCCAGCAAGATCACGATCGCCGGCGACAACGGCATGGGCTTCGGCGGCGTAAGCGTGAAGGGCGAGCTCAAGTACAAGTACGTCACGCAGACGAACGGCCCGATGACGCTGTTCACCGGCGGCAAAGCGACGATCCTCGACTCGCACTTCTCGACGGTGGCCGGCGACTTCCTCATGATGAACGGCGGCACCCTCGACATGGAGTACTCGCACATCGGCATCGGAGGAACGGCACTCGACACCACGCACTGCGATATGCACTTCGGCGGCGCCGGCAACGTCATCAAGGTGACGCACTCGAAGATTACCTCGTCGTCGTACGGCCTGATGTTCTACGGCGGCAACCAGGCTGATTTCACGTACAACAACTGGTCGAACATGACGAACGTCGATGTGCAGGCGTCGTCGCCGGTCAGCGGTTCGTTCAACAACGGCTACTTCGAGGGTGGCGCGCCGACCGGCACCGGCATCACGGCGACCGGCCTGTCGACTGCGCCCCTGGCGAACTGCGATGGCGCGAACGACGCGACCTGCGCGGGTCCGCGCCCGTAAGCACAGCGCGACTCGCGATTGTGACCCCGCCCGCGTGGCGGGGTTTTTCGGTTTCGGAAACAGGATCAGAGAAAACGGGTCTGACGGTCT
>DASUFX010000459.1:0-3767 GCA_036274355.1 Kofleriaceae bacterium
GGATCGCGGCCAGCGGATTGCGGATCTCGTGCGCGACGCCTGCTGCCAGCTCGCCAAGTGCAACGAGTCGCGCGTGCTCGATGGCGCGTGCGCGTGCGCGCAGCAGCTCGTCGTCGACATCGCGGTCGATGCGCGCAAACACGACGGAGCCGCTGATGATCAAGACGAACGCGATGACCGGCGCATAGACCTTGTAGACGTCGACCGGGAGCGTGTCGGGCGCAGCGCCTAGCTGTGCTGTCGCGAAGTACGCCGCGATCGGCAGGGCAGCGAACAGCGCCAACCAGATCCGCTCCGAAAGATCGAGCACGAGAAACGGTACGAACACGAGCGGGAAGAACGAGGAGCGGATCTCGGGACTGTTGCCGACCTCGAGAACACCGCCGAGCATCACGAAGTTCGCCGCGAGCAGCAGGACGATGCGCGCCGCCAGGTAGCGATGGCGTGCGTTGAGCCAGAAGCACATCGCGAACATCCCGGCGCCCACGACGTCGACGAGGCCGATCGCGAGCGCTTCGCGCGCATCGAGCGGTATGCCGGCCAGCGACAGCAAGAGACCGAGCAGCGCGAGCGCGTTCGTCACGCGGACGTGCCGGGCCAACCGCCCCGGCAGCTCGTCGGACTGTCCAAGCGATAGCAGCCGTTCGAGAAATCGAACCTTCATGCGCCCCCTCACGAAGCATCGCAGATTGCTTCACCAACCCCGGACGGTCCGGAGCGCGGATCTTGCGCCGGGTTCCAGACCGTCATCCGTAGCGCCCCTGACGATTCATTCCTGGGTTCGATTTTGCCGCAGTGTGTTAGCGTCGGCCTTCGGATGCGAGGGCCATTGCTGTTGGTTCCGGCGGTAGCCGTGGCGTGCGGGGGCGTCCCGGACGAGCAGCATCCGCCAAACCAGTCGCTGACGTTCGGCGAGATGGTGTACCGGATCATCCGCACGAATCTGCAGACGGCACAGAGCTGCTCGCTCGAGTACGTCTCCGAGCTCGAGCCGCATCATGGCGACTTCGTCGGCTCGTTCGATTACATGCTGGCGGAGGACATCCGGAACGATCTGCCGGACCTGCTCGGCAACACGATCCTGCCGGTCGTCCAGAACGGCACGTTGCCGGGGCTTGTCGATCGGATCGGCGAATCGCTGCACACGCTGGTCGACGACCAGCTCGATCCGCAGCGCAAGACGCTGACGTCGCTCGTCAACCTCGCGAACGCGCCGACGTTGATCGAGTCGTCGATGGTGACGGACTTCGCGTCGGGCCTGCTCGCGCATCCGAACCTGCCGCAGGTGCTGCACTCGACGCGGATCCTGATGGCCGAGAACGACGGCGTCGATGTCGTGATGAACGACGTGCTCAGCCTCGTCACGCGCAGCGAAGCGCCATCGGCGAGCTCGTGCACCGGCCTCGTGCTCGACGACGTGCAAGGCACGCTGCTCCGCACCGATGGGTTTGTCGACGATCCGCATTACGCGCTCGGCGCGCCGGGCTGGATGGTCCGCCCGGACATACACGGCAATCCGAAGGTGCTCGTCGACGAGGCCAGCGGGAAGCTCGCGCAGCCGTTCATCGATCTCGATAACGACGGCGCGGCGGACGTCGGCGATAGCGGGCTGCCGATCGACGTGTTCGGTCAGCGGATCGATCTGCCGTATCTCGCGGTGATCGGACCGCACGACACGCAGGGTCGCGCGCTCAACCCGCACGGCGGCCTCTTGTACGAGTACTACGACGTCAAACGCACGCCGCTGTCGTTCGGCATGCAGATCGCCGGGGATTTCATCGAGGCCGGCGTTCATCATCAGATTCCAGCGATCGCAGACGCGGTGCTCGGTGCCCCGGTCGTGTGCAACGACGGCACGTCGACGTGTCGCGCGTACTCGGCCACGAATCATCCGCTCGCCGACGTGACCCACCTCGGTCTCGAGATGCTGCGGTTCCCGAAGACGTCGAAGTTGATGGAGGTGCTCCATCAGCTGTTCGAGAACGACCCCGATAAGGCAGAGGACTTACTCGTCGCGTTCGGCGATGTGATCACGGCGCTCCAGAATTCGACGGTCACGCTCACTGACTCGGCGATGTACGACGCGTTCATCGGCATCGTGCCGCTGATTCGCCAGATCTTCACTACCAGCAACACGACCGGCAAGTCGACGCCGCACCTGCTCGTCGATCTGATCGCGAACATGACGCCTCCCGAGAAGGCGCAGATCGAGCAGTCGCTCGCGTGGATGGTCGAGTACAAGTCGCTCGCGAACCGGCCCAATCCGAACCCGAGCGGTCCGGTGGTCGACTATCGCAAGAACCGCTTCTATCAGGATGCCGGCACGTGGGTCGACAACCGCAGCGGCCTCGAGCAGGCGATCGAGCTGCTAGCGTATGCGGATTGCGGCTTCATCGGCTGTTCGCAGGGCTCGTTCTCGACGAGCTGTGTCGCGGCGACCGCGCTCAACGGCTTCTTCGGCGATCCTGCCGACGGCACGGTGTCGGAGTGGCTGCTCGGCGCGATGTCGAGCAAGACGCCGTCGACGGTTTCGGGGCTGATCTCGTTCATCGACTGGCTCAACGGCTTCTCGATTCCGCTCGTGTGCAACGGTGCGGGCTGCGCGCTCGAAGCGCTCGGCTGCAGCTCGGCGCGCGCTGATGATGTCGCGGCGCACATTCCGGCGCTGCGCAGCCTCGCGAACTCGGGCGGCCTCGACTGGCTGCTGCCGATCGCCCGCGTGTTCGACCAGCAGAATCAGATGCCGGCGCTCGTCGACATCTTCGACTACGTCGCGGCCGATCTATGGAAGAGCGGCCAGTACGACGCAAAGGTCGATAACTCGCTCAGCTTCGTGCGCCGGCTCGAGCCGCCGATCCTGTCGTCGGCGAAGGCGGGTGCGATCGTGAAGATCCTCGGCGCACTCGACATGCTGCACGGTATCCAGGTGCCAGGCACGATGGATCGCGCGAGCCACTTGCTCGTCGATACCGTCGACTACGCGATCGCGAATCGCACCGTGAACACGCGGCTCGGCCCGGTGGCGAACAGCTCGATCGCGACCGAGCTGCTCAAGACGATGCGCACGATCAGCTCGCGCATCGAGGCGGCGAACGCCAGCAACGCGCTGTCGACGGTGGTTCGCTTCGTGACGCAGTATCTGACCGACACGACGACGCTGCCGGGCGGCCGGCGCGTGCTGTCGCATCCGAACATCCGACTCATGGCCGCCGTCAGTCTGCAGGCGTTCGCGGACATGTCTGCGATCACGCCGGCGCAGCAGGCTTGCTACATCGATTACTTCCAGCAGCAGAGCGCTGACTACCTGACCGGTCGCAACTTCGCGACGCTCGTACGCCTCGCGAAGCACGTGACGACGTCGCAGAACGCAGGACCGGTGGAACAGTGGTTGCTGTCGCTGCTCCGCGCGAACCCGACGGATCGCATCGAGGCGTATCGGCCCATCCTGCAGTTCTCGGCGGCGGCAGCGTCGACGAAAGTCGCCGATGACGATCTCCAGAATGTCGCGTCGTGGGCGCAGTCGCTCGCGAAGAACAACCAATCAACGGCGCTCTCGACGCTGATCGCGCTCGACGACATGGTGCAGAGCGACAGCAACGGCGCGATGGTCCAGATCATGCGCAACATGGTCGCCCCGGGGCCGGCCACCGATAATGCGGCACCGATCTCGGTGTTCGCGTCGACGCTCGGCGATGTGGCGAGCATCGACAGCGTGAATTCATGCCAGGCACGCGATCTCGTGACGGTGCCGATTCTCGAGCACGTCG
>DASUFX010000460.1:0-3976 GCA_036274355.1 Kofleriaceae bacterium
GCACGCTCGTCGTTCAGGGTGGTCTGTCGACGAGCACAGAGGTTTTAGCGATGGAAACGAAGAGTCTGGACCGAGTCGTGATTCGCTTCGCGGGCGACTCGGGCGATGGCATGCAGCTCACCGGCACCGAGTTCGCGAAAGCGGCGGCTGAAGCCGGAAACGATATCTCGACCTTCCCTGACTTCCCTGCAGAGATTCGCGCGCCGGCCGGCAGCTTGTTCGGCGTCTCGGGATTCCAGCTGCACTTCTCGTCGTCAGAGATTCACACGCCCGGCGATGCACCCGATGTGCTCGTGTGCATGAACCCGGCGGCGCTCAAGACGAACCTCAAAGATCTCGTCGACACCGGCACGCTGATCATCAACACCGGCGCGTTCATCGAGGCGAACCTCAAGAAGGCCGGCTATCAGACGAACCCGCTCGAAGATGGCAGCCTCGACAAGTACAAGGTCCACGCCGTCGACATCAGTCACCTGACGACGACCGCGCTCGAGGGCACCGAGCTCTCGACGAAGGAGAAGGGCCGCAGCAAGAACTTCTTCGCGCTCGGCCTCGTGTTCTGGATGTACGGCCGCGAGCCCGAAGCGGAGATTCGCCGCATCTACCAGCAGTTCTCGAAGAAGCCGGGCTTCGGCGAAGCGAACGTGAAGGTGTTCAAGGCTGGCTATCACTACGGCGAGACCGCCGAAGTGTTCCAGACGGTCTACAAGGTTCCGCCCGCGACGTTCACGCCGGGCATGTACCGCAACATCACCGGTAACGAAGCGATCGCGCTCGGCCTCGTCGTCGGCGCGGAGCTCGCCGGCAAGAAGCTGTTCTACTCGGGCTATCCGATCACGCCCGCGTCGTCGATCCTGCACTCGCTCGCCAAGTACAAAAACTTCGGCACGATGACGTTCCAGGCCGAGGACGAGATCGCGGCGATGGGAGCTGCACTCGGCGCGGCGTATGGCGGTTCGATCGCGGTCACCGCGTCGTCGGGCCCGGGCATCGCGCTCAAAGGCGAAGCGATCGGTCTCGGCGTGATGACCGAGCTCCCGGTCGTGATCCTGAACATCCAGCGCGGCGGTCCATCGACCGGTC
Source organism: Kofleriaceae bacterium (assembly GCA_036274355.1). Lineage (GTDB taxonomy): Bacteria > Myxococcota_A > Polyangia > Haliangiales > Haliangiaceae > JABFXX01. Next base: position 1,084 of record DASUFX010000460.1, read on the forward strand.
TGCCGACGAAGACCGAGCAGAGCGACCTCTCGCAATCGCTGTATGGCCGCAACGGCGAATCGCCGGTGCCCGTGCTCGCGGCGAAGTCGCCCGGCGACACGTTCTACTGCGCGATCGAGGCCGTGAAGATCGCGACGCGTTACATGACGCCGGTGATTCTGCTCAGCGACGGTTACATCGCGAACGGCTCCGAGCCGTGGCTGCTGCCGAACCTCGCAGCGCTGCCGCGCTTCGACGTCATTCATCGCACCGATCCAAACGGCTACTTCGTGTACCAGCGTGACGAGCGCAATCTCGCGCGCGCGTGGGTCGTGCCCGGCACGCCAGGTCTCGAGCACCGCATCGGCGGCATCGAGAAGGACGCGCTCACCGGCAACATCTCGTACGCGCCCGACAACCACGAGAAGCAGACGAGGATCCGCCAGGAGAAGGTCGAGCGCGTCGCGCAAGACATCGGCGAGCTCGATCTCTCGGGTGGCGAGTCCGGCGACGTGCTGATCATCGGCTGGGGCGGCACGTACGGTGCGCTCCGTCAGGCGCAGCAGGCGCTCGCCGCGCAAGGCAAGAAGGTGAGCCACGCGCACTGTCGCTGGCTGATGCCGCTCGAGCCCGGCGTCGCGAAGATCATCCACAACTTCAAGCACGTCATCGTGGCCGAGCTCAACATGGGCCAGCTACGTGCCGTGATTCGCGAGAAGTTCCTCGTCGACGCGGTCGGCCTCAACAAGATCCAAGGCCAGCCGTTCAAGGTCCGCGAGGTGATGGCCGCGATCGACAAGCAACTCGAAGCAGTGCCGGCGAACGCGTCGTCGTCGCAGCAGATCCAGGTGAACGCATGAGTGAAGCAGTCAAGATCAAGCTGTCGAAGAAGGACCTCGAGTCCGATCAGGACGTGCGTTGGTGCCCGGGTTGCGGTGACTACGCCATCCTCGCGACGGTACAGCGCACGCTCGCTTCGCTCGGCGTCAAGCGCGAGAGCACGGTGTTCATCTCCGGCATCGGCTGCTCGAGCCGCTTCCCGTATTACATGAACACCTACGGCTTCCACACGATCCACGGCCGCGCGCCGGCGATCGCGTCGGGCCTCAAGGTCACGCGCCCCGAGCTCGATGTCTGGGTGATCACCGGCGACGGCGACGGCCTGTCGATCGGCGGCAACCACATGATCCATGCGCTCCGCCGCAACATGGATCTCAAGATCATCCTGTTCAACAACCAGATCTACGGTCTGACGAAGGGCCAGTACTCGCCGACGAGCGCACTCGGAACGCGCGCACCGTCGACACCGAGCGGCTCGATCGATCACCCGCTCAACCCGATCGCGCTCGCGCTCGGCGCCGGCGCCACGTTCATCGCGCGCGCGGCCGACACCGACGCGAAGGGGATGGGCAAGATCCTCGAGGAGGCCTACAAGCACAAGGGTGCGGTCTTCATCGAGATGCTGCAGAACTGCCCCGTCTTCAACGACGGCGTGTGGGAAGGCGTCAAAGAGGATCCGGCGAATCGCCAGATCGCGCTCGTCGATGGCAAGCCGCTGACGTTCGCGGGTGGCACGAAGGGCATCAAGCTCGGTGCGGGCCTCGTTCCCGAAATCGTCGACGTCAAGGACGGCAACACGTCGGAGCTGCTCGTGCACACCGAGCGCGGCTCGACGCTCTACGCAAATCTGTTGTCGCAGCTCGTGCAACCGAGCTTCCCGATGCCGATGGGCATCCTGTATCGCCACGACAAGCCGACGTACGAGCAGCTAGCGATCAGCCAGGTCCAGGAAGCGATCGAGAAGCAGGGTCCGGGCGACCTCAACAAGCTGATGTACTCGGGGATGGTGTGGGAAGTCGGCGCGGACGGCACGCGGCACTAGTCGCGCGCGCGCTCCTCGGAGCGTGTGCGGTGACCGCGATCGGCGCCTGCACGACAGGCGCACCGCCGGGGTTCTCGGACGGCGAGCAGTGGGTGATCCCGCTCGTCGGTCCACTCGAGGACGGGCTTCTGCTCGTCCCGACGTTCGTCAATGACCAGGGCCCGTTCCTGTTCGCGATCGATCCCGATGCGTACATCTCGATCATCGATGAGGACGTGCTGCACACGACGAAGGTGCCTGCGGGCGAGGGTCCGCACTTGCTCGACGAGAGCGACACCCAGCAGACGCGCCAGTACGCCGAGGTATCATCGCTCAAAGCCGGCACGCTGACCGTCAGCGGCCAGCGGTACGTGCAGCTCGTCCGCAAGGGTACGTTCGACGCCGACGGTCGCCGCATTCACGGCGTGCTCGGTCGCGACGTGATCGCCGACTCGCTCGTGTTCGGCTTCGACCGCGATCTCGGTGTCGCGACGCTGTCGACGCAAAAGGCATTCAAGAAGCCAGTCGGCGCGATGTCGCTCTCGTATACGAAGCTCCTGAGCACCGTGCTCAACGCGGAAGTCGTTCCGCTGCCGCGGCGGCTCGTGCACGCGACGATCGGCGGCATGCAGTATCCGCTGCACGTCGACTTCGGTGCGACGTACAGCCAGCTGCGCCCGCGCGCCTGGCCACGTGCGAACCTCGCGACGTCGGAGACACAGACCGGCGTCGTCGACGAAGTGGGCGTGATTCGCCCGGTGAAGCAGATGGGCGTCGCCGACGAGGTGACCGTTCGCGATGCGACGACGAAGAGTGTCAGCTTCGTGCCGTACGCCGACAAGCGCTGGCCCGATCAGGACATCGAGGGCACGCTCGGCCTCGGCTTCTTCCGGCCGTATTCGGTGTTCGCGAACTGGGACAACGACACGCTGTACCTGACGCCGCGCAAGGACGGTACGAGCACGAAGCTCGTCGCGCGCATCGGGCGCTGGCAGTCGAAGACGCTGAGCGGCTGTGCGGATGTCGGTTGCGTGAAGGTGAGCCTCGTCGATC
>DASUFX010000461.1:0-8343 GCA_036274355.1 Kofleriaceae bacterium
TGACGCCGCAGGCGTATCGCTGCGGCCAGGTCTGGGGCATCCACATCGAGGTCGCCGGGATGCGCTTCTATCATCAAGGGTCGGCCGATTTCCTCGAGGACGAGATCAAGGACAAGAACGTCGACGTGTTCTTGTGCGGAATCTCCGGCCGCCGGTTCACGCCAAACTACGTCGAGCGCATCGTCAAGAAGCTCGCGCCGAACGTGATCGTGCCGACGCACTACGACGACTTCTTCCGCCGGCTCGATGACAAGGTGCAGTTCTCGTTCAACGTGAACCTGACCGGTTTCGCTGACGAGGTACGCCAGGCCTCGCGCGATCTACCGCTCCACGCGCTGGAGCTCGGAGTGACATGCCGAACTACTGGCTGATGAAGACCGAGCCCGACACGTTCAGCATCGACGACCTCGAGCGCGTGAAAGTGGAGCCGTGGACCGGCGTGCGCAGCGTGTTCGCGCGCTTTCACATGCGCAACATGAGCGTCGGCGACGAAGTGCTGTTCTATCACTCGAGCTGCGAGCCGCCGGGTGTCGCCGGCCTCGCGCGCGTCGTGCAGACAAAGGTGATCGACGAGACGCAGTTCGATCCACAGTCGAAGTACTTCGACGAGAAGGCGACGCGCGAGAAGCCGATCTGGGATTGCGTCGCGGTCGAGTTCGTCGAGAAGCTGCCATATCTGGTCTCGCTGCCGCACATTCGCGCCGAGCCGGCGCTGAAGGACATGAAGCTGTTGCAGATCGGCCGGCTGTCGGTGATGCCGGTCGCCGAAGCCGAGTACAAGCTGATCGCCCTGATGGGCCACGTCGAGCCAAAGCCGCTGCCTGTGCAGAAGAAGGTCGCGCGACCCAAGGTGAAGGCGAAACCAAAAGCCGCGAAGGCCGCGAAGACCGCCAAGAAACGGCTCCCCACTCCGGCGAAGAAGCACAAGCGATGAGCGATGACGTTCGCAAACTGATGGACGAGGCCTACGCGCACGATCGCAAGGGCGACGAGCGTGGTGCGATCAAGTTCTACGACGCGGCGTATCGCGCCGGCGTGCCGGAGAGCGAGCGGCGCAAATTCCTCGTCGGTTACGGATCGACGCTACGCAATGTCGGACGCGCCGAGGATGCCGTCGCGATTCTCGGCGAGGCGATCGCGGCCGACCCCGACTATCCGGCGTTCACCGCGTTTCTCGCGCTTGCGCTCGCCGACGCCGGGCATCCCAAGGCAGCGCTCGCCGCGATGCTCGGCTGCGCGCTCGACGTCGCGCGGCCCGACGCGTTCGGCGGCTACGAGCGCGCGCTCACCGAATATCATCAACTGTTGCTCGAGAAGAGCCAGTCGTAGAGCTGCTTGCCGCGATCGCCGTCGACGTCGACGCCGATCGGCACCATGCCGTCCTCGGCGTAATGGAAGTCTGACCCCGCGGTGCACACGAGGCCGAGCTCGTTCGCGACGTCGACCCAGCGCTTGCGCTCGTGAACATCATAGACGCCGTAGAACGCCTCGACGCCGGCGAGCCCGTCGCCGCGATGCTTGCGGAGGAGCGCGACGCCGAGTTGATCGTAGAGATGTGGATGCGCGAGAGACATCGCGGCGCCCGCTGCACGGCCGAGCGCGAGCGCGTCGACGAGCGTCAGCGCGTGGTGCGGAACGTCGACCGGCCCGTTGTCATAGAGATGGCGCGTGAATGCGTCTTTGATCGTGTTGACCGCGCCGGCCGCGACCATGAGACGCGCGAGGTCCGGTCGGCCGAGCGTGCGTCCCGATTGTTCGGCCTCCGCGATCATCGGCTCGACATCGACCCGGATGCCACGTTGCGCGAGGCGCGCGGCCATCATCCGCATGCGATTGCGGCGCGCGAGCCGAAGATCGCCGAGCCGCTGCTCCAGGTCTGACCAGGCGGCGCCGCCACGATCGTACGCGAGCACGTGGATCGTGCGCCCGGTGTCGGGCTCGTCGCACGAAATTTCCACCGCACGTAAAACGCGAGCGGTGCCAACCTGGACAGCAGAACCTGCGCACGTGTCGTGATCGGTGAGCGCGAAGACGTCGACGGCGCGTTCACTGGCACGCGCGGCGACTTGCTCGGGCGCTTCGGTACCGTCGGAGCATGTCGAATGGCAGTGCAGCTCGAACCGCATCGTCGTCGGACCCTAGCACGTGGGCAGATGTAGGCGCGCCCCACGCCGGTATCGTCAAGCTCGCTCTGCTACCATCCAATTTTGATGCCCATCCCGGGTCCACAGGCGCAAGCACGTCTCGGCCGTTACGAGCTGCTTGCGCGTTTGGCGACGGGCGGCATGGGCGAAATCTTTCTCGCGCGGCTCTCGGGCGCGGAAGGATTCCAGAAGCTGTACGTCGTCAAGCGCATCCTCGCGCACCTCGCGGATGACGCGCGCTTCCGTCAGATGCTCGTCGCCGAAGCGCAGATCGCAGCGAAGATGAGCCACCCGAACATCTGTCAGGTGTTCGAGCTCGGCGAGACCGACGGCCAGCTCTACATCGTGATGGAGTACCTGGAGGGCGTCTCGCTGTTGCCGCTGCTCAGGCGATTCTCGAAGGAGAACACCGCGCTCGATCTCGGCTTTGTCGCCGGTGTGCTGCAACAGGTCACCGACGCGATGAACTACGCGCACGACCTGAAGGAGCGCGACGGCGACTTTCTCGGCATCATCCATCGCGACGTCACGCCGTCGAACATCTTCCTCACCGAGACCGGCGTCGCGAAGGTGCTCGACTTCGGCATCGCGAAGGCGCGTGGAGCGTCGACGCAGACCCAAGAAGGCACGGTCAAGGGCAAGTACGCGTACATGGCGCCCGAGCAGCTCAAGGGCAACAGCATCGATCGGCGCGTCGACATCTTCGCGCTCGGCGTCGTGTTGTACGAGATGCTTGCGCTGCGCCGGTTGTTCCAGCGCAAGACCGATTACCTGACGTTTCGCGCGGTGATGGAGCAGCCGATTCCAGACATCCGCCGCTACCGTCCGGATCTGCCGGATGCAGTCGCCGACGCGCTTACCCGCGCGCTCGAGCGCGATCCGAACAATCGTTACGAGACCGCTCGCCAGCTCGGTACGGCGCTGCTCGACGGCATGCAGGGCACCCGGCCCTGGACCCAGGGCGAGATCAGCGACTTCGTGCGCCACTACTTCGCCGAAGAGATCGGCAAGCGCAGCCAGCAGGTCGCTAGCGTCGTCGCGCGCACGCAGTCGGGTGTGGCGTCGTCGCGTGCGACGATGCCGCTGCTCATTCATCCCGACGAGGGCATGCATGAAGGCGACGGCGAGGACGATTTCCCGTCGGTCGAGACCGAGGTCGAAAGTGCGCCGCTGTGGATGCCGCGCCCGAAGCCGCCCAACGCTGGCGCGAGCAGCGATTTCGCCGGCAGCTCGACGAGCGGGACACCGCAGCCGTTCGGTATCGAGTCGACCGGCAGCGCGCCGAGCTTGCAGCCCATCCGTGGCCAGCAGCCCACGCCGGGGCCGAATCAGGTCGTCGTCGTGCCACGGCGCAGCGTGTTCTGGCCGATCTTCGGCGTGTTGATGGTCGTGATCGCGGGCGGCGCGCTGTTCCTGGTGTGGCAACAGATGCAGAAGCAGCAGACGCCGGCGGAGATCAAGATCACGCAGGAGTCGGCGGCGAAGCCGAACGAAGAGCCGGTCGAGACGCACACGATAGACTCGCAGCCGCAGGATCAAGGCAGCTCTGAGGTGCCACCACCGGCTGGCTCGGGCTCGAGCACCGCGGGCCCTGGCAGTGGTGAGCGAAAGCCGCCGAAGCCGAAGTCATTCGCCGAGCAGATCAACGCGGCGATGGCCGCGCGCAAGCCCGAGCTCTTGAGCTGCATCAACTCGCATCCCGACGGCATTCCGAAGGGCAAGGCGATCGAGGCATCGATCAGCTTCGATGCGAAGGGCCACACGACGTCGGTCTCGCTGTCGCCGGCTGACGTCAACGCGTCGCCGCTCGGCATGTGCCTCAAGAACGCCGTGAAGAAGGCCGCCTTTCCGAACGGCCGCGAGACGTCGTTCTCGGTCCCGCTGACGCCGAAGGGCGCCTAGCTCGAATTGTCCTTCGTCGCGGACAGCACCTCTTCGATGCGGCGCGCGGGCGCCAGCGCACGGTGACGCGGGCGCGCACGCACATCGTGCTAGAGCAGCGGCCGGATCGTCTCGGCCCAGTCGGCGACGCGAGTCGGCACGCGGCCTTCCGCGCGATCGGCCCGACCACCGCCGCGGCCGCCGAGCTGCGCTGCGAGCTTCTTCCATAGCGCGCCGCAGTCCAGGGCCGAACCTTGGGCGCGCATCAAGATGACGTGCGTGCCGGTGTCGTCGGCGACACTGAGGAGCGCGTCTCGCCCGGCGCCGACCAGCTTGGCGGCGACACTGCGCATCAGCTCGCCGTCGCCGGGAATCGCCGCGATAACGGCGCCGGTGCCAGCGAACGAGTCGACGAGCAGCGTCGCGAGCCGGCTGCGGAGGTTCGTGATTTCGGTGCTCGAGCTGTCGACGTCGCGCCGGAGCTTGTCGATCGCTGCGGGAACTTCGGCAGGGCCGCACGAGAACTGCGTTGCCAGGCCGCGCAGCACCTGATCGCGCGTGAACAGCTCGACGCGTGCGCGTCGGCCAGCCGTGAACGTCACACGCGTCATGCCTTTGTAGCGCTCGCTGCCTGTGATGCGGATCGAACCGAGCTGCGAGGTGCGCGCGCAGTGCGTGCCGCCGCACGGCGAGAAATCGAAATCACCGATCGCGACGATGCGAATGTCGGCAGTAACCTTCGGATCGCGGCGCAGCTTGATCGCGGCAAGCTCGTCCGCGCTCGGGAACCAGGCGCGAATCGCGAGGTCATCGTCGATCAGATCGTTGGCCAGGTCTTCGGCTGCGGCGAGCTCGGCATCGGGAATCCGGTCGCGCGCCGCATCGATCGTCAGCGAGGTCTCGCCGAGTCGCGCCGATGCCGTTGGCGCCTGTGCGCGATCGAGCAACGTGCCCGACAGCAGGTGCTGCGCGGTGTGCTGCGCCATGTGCTGGCGGCGGCGGGCCCAGTCGAGCTCGCCGTTGACCCGCGCGCCGATCGCCGGTAGGTCGCCGCCTACGACGTGCGCGATGCGGCCATCGTCGAGCTCCTGCGTATCACTGACAGCGAGGCCGGCGAGCGTGCCGCGATCGCCGAGCTGCCCACCGGCCTCGGGATAAAACGCAGTCTGATCGAGAACCAGCGCTGGCTGATCCTTGTATGTCGCGTGCGCAACGACCTCCGCATCGAAGCGGCGGAGGTAGGCATCGTCGTGATAGAGGCGGCGGGTCACAGCCCGCGCAGCTTAGCGTGAAATTCGCTGCACGGCGCCGTCGGGAACCCATCCGGTCGTGCCGCTGGCGAGCTGAATCTTCGTCCACGTATCGCGCCGCTCTACGAGCCGGACTTCGGCGCCACGCGGCAACGGCTGTGTAAGCGCAGCGGGGGCGCCCGCGCTATCGGCTGCGCGCAGCACGACACCATCCATCACGATGGCATCATCGGCGTGGCGGTCTTCGAGCACGAGCGACAGCAGCATCGCGAGCCACACCGCGAATGGTAGTACGGAGATTCCTGTCAGCGCGCGGCGGCGGCGGCCCGCCCACGGCACGAGCAACAGGATCGCGATGCCGAACGCGACCGCGCCGACGAGCAAGCGGCTCGAGCGCGGCCAGTGATGAAAGAAGAACAACGAGTCGGTCGCGCTGCCTTCCGCGGGCCGCATCGTGTCGGGGAGCTTGCTGCGCAGCCACGCCAGGTTCCGGCGCGCGCGTGCGTTACCGCCGTCGAGTGCGAGTGCGCGGCGATAGGCGAGCGTCGCGGTCGCGACATCACCCGCACCGAGCGCCGCGTTGCCCCAGTCCGTGAGCAGCTCGGGACGGTCGGGCGTGGTGCGCGCGGCGTCGCCGAGCGCAGCGGCTGCGCGCGTGAACGCCGCCTTGCGCGCGCTTGCATCGGTGAGCGTCATCGCTTGCTGATACGCGGTGCGGCCGTCGTCGAGCGGTGACGCGTGGCTCGCCGCAGGCGCGAGGACGATCGCGAGCAACACGGCTGCAGCGGTCGCATTCGGCGAGCGCTTGTGCTTGGTTTCTGCCGTCCACCGCTTCATCAGATCTTCGGCGCGCGTGCGCAGCTCGGCCGAGAGCGGCGACGTCGCCGAGCTCGGTGCGTAGCCGGCGTGCTCGATGTCGGCGAGCACGCTGTCGCGCGGTTCGCGTTCCGGGATCGCAAGCACACGCGCGAATGCGCGCAGCGCGGCGACGAGCGGTCCGGCAGTGTCGCGCGCCGGATCCTTGGCGGCGCGCGCGAGCTCGTGCTCGACCTTCTTGCGCGCCGCTTTCACTTCGGCAGCTTCTTCGCGTTGCGTCTGGGTGCGGAGCTGCCAGCTGCGCACGCCGAACAGCGCGAGCGGAATCGCGTAGAGCCCGGCGATGAGTAGCCAGAGCAGCGCGCCGCCGAGCGGCCTGCTGTCGACGACACCGGGCGCCGACAGCGCGAGGTCGGCACCGACGAGCGCGAGATCCGCTTCGGGCAGGTTGGCGGCGTGGCTGCCGTGCTTCGGGGACATCGCGACGACGTCACCGGCGCCGACGATGCTGCCACCCTTCACCGACACCGCGATCGGATCGCTGTGGATCGTCTGATAGTGACCCTTGACTGGATCGAAGTACGAGAACGCGATCGCGGGAATCTCCGTCGCCGGTCCCGTCACCTGCGCGGTGACCTTGAACGTCTTGCTCAGACCGTCGTCGGCGAGCTCGCCGGTCGGCGCTTCCGCCGGGACCGTGAACTTGTCCTTCGGCAGACCGCCCGGCGCGTCGAGGTGGCCGAGCGAGAGTGTGTCGAGTCGCTGGTTGCTCTTCACCGTGATCGTGAGCTCGACCGGTTCGCCGAGCTGGACGACCGAGCGGCTCGTCGCGACTGCGATCGAGAACTGAGAGCCGACCGCACCGGCAAATCCCGGCGGCTTGTCGGTCTCCGGCAGCGGCTTGACCTCGAGCGTCTTGGCGGCGCCGCTCGTCCGGAACATCCGCGTCGGTGCGTTGCCGAAGAAGTCGCGGCGGCCGACCGCGAGTGCGGCGACGACCGTCGGGCCTGGCACTTCGAGCTTGCCGGGCTTCTTCGGCGCGACGTAAAAGCGCACGGTCACCTTCTTGAACGCACCGTCGTCGGCGACGTCGTAGGGCAGCTTCAGCTCTTTGCTGCCTGCCGGCAACGAAAGTGCGCGGCGCGGATCGGTCGCCGGCGGCGCGCTGATGATGAATTCGTCCATCGACATCAGCGGCACCGAGAACGTCTGACTCTCGGGCTCGGTCCGGAAGCGCCAGATCAGCGTCGCTTCGATCGTCTCGCCGACGAACACCGTGCGGTCGGGCAGGGCGAGCTCGATCTTCATGTCGTCGGTGGTCGGCACCGCTTCGGCGTCGAGGTCGCCGGCCTGTGTGGTCACGCGCTTGCTGCCTTGCACCACCGTCACCGCCGGTACCCGTACGCGGCCCGCTTTGTCGAGCTCGACACGCCAGCGCAGCGTCCACGTCACTCGTTTGAAGTCGCTGCGCTTGCCGTTGATGATCTGGATCGACTGCGACACCGACGGCTCGCCGCCGAGCGGCGTGACGCGCGCACCAGGAATGTCGAGCTTGGGCTGCTGCGGCTGCGGCTGCTCGTCGAAGCCGGCAATCACCATCGCGATGTTGAACGGCACGCCGGCGTGCGGCTGACTTTCGAGCCGCAGCTCCGCGCGCGGTTCTTCAGCCGACGCAATGCCGGCGAGTCCGAGCAGCACCAGGATGCCGATCGCGAGCCGCTTCATTACCAGTCCTTCTCCACGGTGTCGCCGCCGGATTCTTGCTCTTTGCGCTCGCGCTGTCGACGGGCGTCTTCATCGCGTGCGCGCTGGCCGGCGCCACCCTGCTGCGGCTGCTGTTCCTGCTTCTTGTCCTTGTCCTGCTGTTGCTGCTGTTGCTGCTTGTCCTTGTCCTGCTGCTGCTGTTGCGGCGGCTGGAGCAGCTTGAGCGCGTTCATCAGGTGCTCGATCGCAGAGGCCTGGCTCTTGATCGTCGGCTCGAGGCTGAACGACTGGTTCGTGGTCTGCACTGCCCTGTCGAGCGTGCGCTTGGCATCGGCCATGTCGTTCTGTGCGAACCGCACTTCGTCGGCAGCCGCCGCCATGTTCTTGCCTTGTTGCTGCTGTTGCGGATCCTGCGCTTTCGCCGCGGCATCGGCCTGCTGTGCGAGCGCGTCGGTGATCGCCTTGGCGAGCTGCCCGTGCTGGTCCTGGCGGCTCGCGATGCCGGGTAGCTTCGGCGCGCGCGTTTCATCGTCCTCGGTGTGTGCCGT
>DASUFX010000462.1:0-12711 GCA_036274355.1 Kofleriaceae bacterium
TGTTGCTCGCCCAGGACTACCGCCCCGCGCGCACGATCCAGTTCGTCGCGTACGCGGCGGAGGAGGTCGGCCTCGTCGGATCGACGCAGCTCGCGAAGGCGTACAAGCAGCGCGGCATCGACGTCGTTGGCGCGCTCCAGCTCGACATGACGAACTACCAGGGGTCCGACAAGGACATCTGGCTGATGAAGGACTTCACGAGCGCGGCGCAGAACACGTTCATCACGCGGCTGATCGACACGTACGTCGGCGCGACGTGGGGCCTCGACGCGTGCGGCTACGCCTGTTCAGACCACGCGAGCTGGTATCGCGCGGGCGTCCCGGCGTCGATGCCGTTCGAATCGCGCATGCGCGATCGCAACAAGTCGATCCACACCGCAGACGACACGCTCGAGCTGTCGAACAACAACGCCGATCACGCCCTCAAGTTCGCGAAGCTCGGCGCCGCCTACGCGGTCGAGATGGCGAAGGGCGAGCTCGGCCCGCCACCCGCCGACGAGCACGGACACCGCTGGGCATGGCTCGCCGGGCTCGGGGCGCTCGTGATTGCGGCTGGTGCGCTCACCCGCCGTACGTAGACCGCGCGGGCGTGGCGTGCGAGCACGCTGAACCAAATGTCTCACTAGCGCGCACCCGACTACCTCCGCGTGGTTGCGGCGCCCACGCGAGGCACGGCGGCTGCAATTCGTCGACGGCGATATGGAGACCGAGATCACTTGTCGCATCCCGCGCGAGACGTTGGTCGGGCTGCTCGACACGATGGATCCGATCGAGAACCAGCGGATCACGGCCGAAATCCCGGTCGCCGTGCCGCTGGAGCCCGACGACAGCGAGCGAATCACGGCTGAGATTCAGGCGGTCGCGATGCCCGCGGAGCTCGTGATTCGCTTCAACGAAGCGACCTCGCTGAATCACGCGCGCATGGTCGTGATCCTTGCAAGCTTCGTCGTCGCGCTCTGGGTCGGCCTCCTCACGCTCGTGCTGTGATCACCTCGGTTGCAGGTCGGCCCACGTGGGCCCGACCTCGACGCCGACCTTGAGCGGCGCTTCGAGCGCGAACGCGTTACGCATCGCATCGGCGGCGATGCGCGCGGCATCGCGAACCTCGGCTTCGGGCACCTCGAACAACACTTCGTCGAGAATCTGGACGAGCGGCACCGCCGACAGTCCCGCGGCACGCAGCGCGCGATCGGCGTCGAGCAAGCCACGGCGCGAAACATCGGACACCGACCCTTCGTGCGTCGCGCGCCGCGAGAGCCGCTCCGCATACGAGCGATCGTGCGGATCGAGCGACTCGAGCCCGCCGATCGGCCAATGCCGCCCCGCAATCGTGACGATGTAGCCGCGTTCGCGTGCGAGTCGGTGCTGCTCGTCCTGGAACTCGCGCACCAGCGAGTACTTGCGATCGAAGCGCGCGATCAACTGCTTCGCTTCCTGCGCGGACATGTTGAGCTGCAGCGCGAGTGCGCTCGAACCTTGCCCGGCGAACGTCGCGAAGTTGACGACCTTGCCGATCTGCCGCTGCGCCTCACCGATAGCCTCGACGGGCAGCTCGAGCACGGCAGCCGCCGTCTGCACGTGCACGTCTTCACCGCGCCGCAACGGCTCGACGAGGGCAGGGTCCTTCGTCAGGTGCGCGAGTACGTGCAGGCCGAGCTGGTTGTAGTCGACCGACATCAAACAATTGCCCGGCCGCGGCACGAACGCGCGCCGAATGCGCGCCATCTCGGGCGTTCGCCCGGGCACGCGGCTGAGGTCGGGCGCGGTGCTGATGATGCGTCCCGAAAACGATCGCGCGGGATGAAACCACGCATGCACGCGGCCATCCGGTGCGATGTAACCACGCAGCGAGTTGATCCAGCTGTCGCGCAGCCGGCGTAGCGTGCGCCAGCGAATCACGAGCCGCACGACGGGATGCGCGTGCTCGATCCGTTCGAGCGCCTCGGTCGCCGTGCTCCAGCCCGTCTTCGTGTGGCTGACGATCGGTAGCTTCAATTGCTCGAACAGCAGCGCGCCGAGCTGCTTCGACGAGTTCAGATTCAGCTCGTGCCCGGCGATCTCGTAGATCTCGCGCTCGAGCCCCGCTTCGATCGGTGCGAACGCCTCCGCCGCCCGATCGAGCTCCGCCGCATCGACCCCGATTCCGGCCAGCTCCATCCGCACGAGCGTGTCCGAGAGCGCGAGGTACTCGGCGTGCAACGTCTTGTCGACCGTGGGCTCGAGCTTGCCCCACACCTCGACGACCGCGTCGGCAAGCTGCGCCGCGTACCTGCCCGCGACATACACGTCGAGCTCGCCCCACGCCTTGCGCTTCTGGCCGACACCGCGCACGCGATCTTCCTCGGGCAACGCGCGCCCGACCGCGTACTTCGCGACGATTGGCAGATCGTGGGTCGCCCAGTTGCTCGGCTCGGTCAGATGCGAGGCGCACGCGGTATCGCCGACGACACCCGCGAGCTGGATCCCGAGCTTGCGCAGCGCCGCATCGAGCACTTTCGTGTCGTGGCCGAGCTTCGATGCCGCGGCATTCTCGAGCCACGGCCGTAGCGCCGCGAGCTGAGCTGCCGGCACGTACCACGCCCGCTGGCCACCGGCGGTCAACACGATGCCGACCAATGCACCGAGCACCGGCGTCGGATCCTCGACGAGCGGATGCATCGCAACCGGTGCCGTGCCGAGCGCCGCGATCGCCGCCTGCACATCGGCCGCGCTCTCGCACACGCTGACGTCGAGGCGATCGTCGTGGCCATCCGACGCCAGGTACTCGACGAAGCCGAGCTCGCGGAACATCGCGTTCTTCGGTCCCGCTTCCGGCAATGCAAACGTCAGCTCCGCGAGCGGATGCGGCAGTGGCCGATCGCGCTCGAGGCGTGTCCGCGTCAGCTCGACGTCGATCGCGTCGCCTGCGGCCCGCAGCGCGTTGCCCGCGCGGCCCTTGATCGAATCGAGTGCAGCAAGCGCAGCTGCCACCGAGCCGTACTTCACGAGCAAGTCGGTCGCGCCCTTCGCCCCGATGCCGGCAATGCCGGGCAACGCATCGTCGGGATTGCCGACCAGCGCGAGCCACTCGCCGACCTGCGGTGGCGGCACGCCGAACCGCTTCGTGACCATCTCGATCGTGTAGCGGGCGTCCTTGTTCGGGTCGTACCACCACACGCGCTCGTCGACGAGCTGCGCATAGCGCTTGTCGGTACCGACGACGATCACGTCGTCGCCCGCGTCGATCGCGGCGCGTGCATACGACGCGACGAGGTGAAGCTCGCCGGGCGCCTCGACCACGGGCAGCCCGAGCGCCTGCAGGAGCGGCACGAGGCGCGGCAACTGTTGGCGCAGGATCTCCGGCCATGCGTCGAGCGCAGGCTGGCTCTCCACCACGGCGACCGCGCGGGTCGGCAGCTTGAACGCGAGCGCCTTGTCGAGCGCGCGGGCGACAGCGAACAGCGCGTTCGTCGGTTCGCCGTTTGGCGCTTTCCGATCGATCGGCACGGCGTAGTAGCCGCGCGCCAGCACGTTCGTGGCCGAGACGATCAGTGTGCGATCCATCGCAGGTGAGAGGCGTTATCGCATGCGGCGCCGCCGAGGAAACGACGTACAATGCGTTCGTGACTGTCCGCTGGTTAGTGCTCTTGACTGTGCTCGCTGGGTGCGGGAACGGCAAGCCGCCGGACATCATCGGCCTGAAAGACCAGGTCGCGGTTGTCGGCCAGCAGCTCGTACTCGAGATCGATGGCACGGATCCGGACGGCGACAACCTCTCGTACAGCGTCGACGCAGACATCTCGCTCGAAGGCAACGCGACGATGACGCAGACGCCGAGCGGGCAGGGCCTCTTCCGCTGGACGCCACTCGCGTCGGATGTCGGCGCGCATGGCTTCGACTTCACGGCCAGCGACGGCTCGAACGACACGACGGTCACGATCACGATCGACGTGCGCGCTGCATCGGGCGGCGTGCCGATCTTTCGCCAACCGCTCGGCGCGGGCCGCGTCGTCAACCTCGCAACCGACCCGTGCGTGAACCTCGACATCGTGGTCGAGGACCAGGACACCGCACAGGTGACGATCGCGGAGGAAGAGCCGCTGATCGCCGGAGCTACGTTCAATCAGCTCGACGGCACGACCGCGCAGTGGCAGTGGTGCCCGACGCCGGCCCAGGTCGCACAGAGCGATCGCTACACGCTCGTGCTGTCGGCGGATGACGGCGACAACCCGAAGACGATCAAGATGTACGTGCTCGTGCTCGGCGGCGGTGGTGGCGGGCCGAGCATCGTGATCAACGAAGTCGACTACGACAACGTCGGCACCGACAGCTCCGAGTATCTCGAGCTGTTCAATCCGTCGGGTGGGTCGACCTCGCTCGCCGGTCTCGCGGTGGTACTCGTCAACGGCGCGACGAACACCGACTACGCGACGATCGATCTGTCGGCGAGCGGGTCGCTGCCGGCCGGCAAGTACCTCGTGATCGCGGGTGCGTCGGTGACAGTGCCGGCGTCGGCGATGAAGATCGATCCCGTGTGGACGACAGACGAGATCCAGAACGGCGGGCCGGATGGCATCGCACTCGTCGATACGGTGAAACAGGTCGTGATCGACGCGATCTCGTACGAGGGCTCGATCACGGCGGCGTCGCTCAGTGGCTTCACGCAGCCGATCACGCTCGTCGAGGGGCAGGCGCTCGATCCATCGGTTGCCGACTCGACGACCGTGACGAAGACGCTGTGCCGGAGTCCGAACGGTCAGGACACGAACGACGCAAACACCGACTGGAAGCTGTGCAACACGCGCACGGTCGGTACCGCAAACGTGCCCTAGCGAAACGTGGTGCCGATCGTGAGCATGCCGGCAGCGCCGTTTCTCTCGCCGGGCGGCGGCTGACCGCCGAGCCAATACGTGTAGCCGAGTGACAGCGAAATCCAGCCGGTCATCCACCTCGACAGCTTCCGCATACGCGTGAGCGAGGCGCCGACGAACGCGTAGCTGCCGTGCGCGTATGCGCTGTCGACGCGGTTATACGACGCTTCAGCGCCGACCTGGATGACCTTGAAGTCGTGGACCATGCGCAGCGTCGTGCTCCAGCCCTCGCTGTTGAACAGCGAGGTCGTCCAGCCTTTCGGCATACCGTCCTCGAACCGTGCATACGCGCTGCTTTCGAACTGCGCGTATGTACGCGGGCCAAGATCGAGATCGACCTGCTCGCGTCGCACGTCGGCGTCGAACCCTTCGGCGGCGGGGCGGAGCGCGGTCTCGATGTGCAGCAACGGGCCGGTCGCCTCGCGGGTCAGGCCCTCGTGCAGCTCGGTCGGTTCGGTCGAGTCGGGCGGGTCGTCGGCGGATGCGACACCGGTCGCGAGCACGATGATGAGCACGGAGCGCACACCCGTGCGACCTGCGAACCGGCGGGAGGGTTGCTCAGCGCAGATAGGTCTTCAACGTGTAGGTGCCGTAGTCCGCGTTATCGTAGCCGTCGATCACGAGCCAGTAGAACAGGCCGTTCGTGATCGAGACATTCGTGATCCGGCTCTGATTGTTGCCGCACGCGTCGTCGTTGCAGCCCACCTGTGACGTATTGCCGTTGCGTACGTAGAGCACGGTGTCCCACGACGCGCCCGTGCAGGTCTCGGCGTCGAGCTGGAGCGACTGATTCGGGCATGCGGTGAAGAAGTAGGCGAGGTCGCGACCGCCCGAGCCCGGGCCATCGCAGTTGACGTCGACCGGGTCAAAGACGTTTGTCGCGTTGGTGGTGTCGCCGCTGACCATTTGCATGCCGGCGGGCAGGGCAGTGCCGTCGCGCGTGCCGACGATGACCTTGAGCGTGACGTTGCCGTTCGTCTGGGCGGACGATGCTTGATCGATGACGACGCAGCTTGGGCCGGCGGGCAGTGAGACCGCGACCTGGCTCTGCGTGCCGTTGCACGAGTCGTTCTGGCACGCGCGCGCCATGCCGCCGGTGCCGACCGTCGCGCACGAGCGTCCGTAGACGCGAATCACGGTGTCGAAGTTCGAGCCGAACGTGTCGAAGTAGTAGACACGCGGTGCGGCGAGGTTGATCGAGTAGTAGAGATCGCGGCCGCCGTTGCCGCTGCAGCCGTTCGCGGCGACGTCGTCATGCGCGAAGACGAGGTTGCCCGTGAACATGCCGCCCGCGGTGATGTCGATCGCGCCGGCAGCGGTGTCGTTCGCGGCGCATGCCGGATCGTTGCCGTCGCAGTCTTGATCGATGCCGTCGCCGCACAGCTCGGCAGCGGGCGTGCAGCCATCGATCAGCTGCGCGTCGGGAGGGCTGTCGGGAGGGCTGTCAGCCATTCCGACGTCCGCATCGATCGGCATGTCGGAGTACTCGCAGGTCAGCGTCGCCTGCGAACACACGAGCGGTGTCGGGCAGGTGCCATCGACGCACGGGCTACCGGAATGTGGCGACGGCGAGTAGCAGCCAACGACCAGCACGACCGCAACAACGCACCGCACACGGCAATGATCTCGCCAGTGCCGGAGACGTTGCAACAACGATCCTAATTCCTCCGATGACAGGTCTAACGGGCGGGTTGCCCCGGGCACTTGTCATGCACACCTCCATTGGCATGTCTCGCAATCTGCCTGTCATCCCGATGCGCTCTACGGTGCTGTTTCCAGGGATTACCCTGCCCATCTCGGCGGGCCGGCCGCAGACGCTACGTGCCATCGAAGCGGCACTCCGTGACCCGGAGCACCGTGTGCTCGCAGTCGCTCAGCGCAGTGATTCCGAGGAGGTGAAGATCGAGGACCTGTACTCGATCGGGACCGTCGCGAAGGTGTCGTCCGTGCAGCGGGGCCTGGGCGGCGTGCGCCTGCTGCTCGAAGGCGTCGAGCGTGTCGTCATCCGCCACGTGACTCCGCAGGAGGGCTACCTGGTTGCGACGTTCACCGAGGCGGTCGACCTGCAACCGGTCGATCCCAAGGACAACACGTTCGTCGCCCTGCATCGCGAGGTCCGCGAGCGCGCGGCCGAGCTGGCGACCAAGCGCGGCGTGCCCGGCGAAGCGGTCGAGCAGATGCTGCAACAGATCACGGAACCGGGCCGGCTCGCCGACGTCGTTGCCGGCTACCTCGACGTGTCGACCGCCGAGCGGCAGACGCTGCTCGAGATGCTCGCGGTCGAGGATCGTCTGCGCGGCGTCTTGATCCACGTCCAGCGCCAGCTCGCGATCCTGTCGGCGCAGGAGGAGATCCAGTCGAAGGTCAAAGAGGAGTTTGGCGAGCGCCAGCGCGAGGCGATCCTGCGCGAGCAGCTCAAAGCGATTCAGAAGGAGCTCGGCGAAGGCGACGAAGCTGCCGACGAGGCACTGAAGGAGCTCAAGGCGAAGCTCGACAAGCTGCCGCTGCCCGAGGAAGCGCGCAAGGAAGTCGATCGCGAGTGGGCGCGCCTGACACGCGTCGGTCGCGAGTCGATGGAGTCGCAGGTGGTCCGCACCTATCTCGAGACGATCGCGGAGCTGCCGTGGGGCACGCGCACCGAGGAAACACTCGACGTCCAACAAGCCGCGAAGATCCTCGACGAGGATCACTACGGGCTCAAGGACGTGAAGGATCGCGTCCTCGAGTTCCTCGCGGTCTATCAACTGTCGAAGAAGAAGGACAACAAGGGCCGCATCCTCTTGTTCTCGGGACCGCCTGGCGTCGGCAAGACGTCGATCGCGAAGTCGATCGCTCGCGCGATGGGACGCAAGTACGTTCGCATCTCGCTCGGCGGCGCACGCGACGAGGCGGACATTCGCGGCCACCGGCGCACGTACATCGGCGCGCTGCCAGGTCGCATCATCAACGGCATGAAGCAAGCGGGTAGCAAGAACCCGGTGTTCTTGCTCGACGAGGTCGACAAGCTCGGCGTCTCGTACCAGGGCGATCCGGCGAGCGCGCTGCTCGAGGTGCTCGATCCGGCGCAGAACGACTCGTTCACCGATCACTACCTCGGTGTTCCGTTTGATCTGTCGGAGGTGCTGTTCATCGCAACGGCGAACTTCCTGCAGAACATTCCGGGGCCGCTACTCGACCGCATGGAGGTCGTCGACTTCTCCGGCTACACCGAGCGCGAAAAGCTCGAGATCGCGAAGCACTACCTGGTCGCGCGTGCGCTCGCGGACAACGGGCTCACCGCCGAACAGCTCACGCTCACCGACGACGCGATCCGCGAAGTCATCACCAGCTACACGCGTGAAGCAGGCGTGCGCCAGCTCGAGCGCGAGCTCGGCCGACTCGCCCGCAAGCTCGCGCGCCGGATCGCTGCGAAGGAGATCGAGCGTGCGACGATCGATCGCGCCGACGTGCGCGCGGCACTCGGCCGACCGCGCGTGCATCCCGAGAAGGCGAACCGCGAGGATCAGGTCGGCATCGCGACCGGCATGTATTACACGCCGGCCGGCGGCGACATCATGTTCGTCGAAGCGGCGCTGATGCGCGGCAAGGGTGACCTCATCCTCACCGGTCAGCTCGGCGACGTGATGAAAGAGTCAGCACGCGCCGCGTGGACGTTCGCGCGCGCACATGCGGACTGGCTGTCGATCGACGATCGCGTGTTCGAGCGCGATGTTCACGTCCACGTGCCGGCGGGCGCGATTCCAAAGGATGGTCCGTCGGCGGGTATCGCGATGGCGACCGCGATGGTGTCGGCACTCTCCGGCCGGCCCGCGCGTCACGACGTCGCGATGACCGGCGAGATCACGCTGTCGGGACGCGTGCTGCCGATCGGTGGGCTCAAGGAGAAGATCCTCGGCGCGGTGCGCGCGGGCATCACCGAGTTCGTGATCCCGAAGGACAACGAGCCCGATCTCGAGGACCTGCCAGCGGAGGTGCGCGACACCATCCACGTGCATCCGGTCGAGCTGCTCGCCGAGGCGCTCGCGATCACGCTGCGCGACACGACGCTGCGTGACGGCCGGCTGTACTTCGGCGAGCCGCTCTCGCCGCTGTCCGAGCTGGCGCACTGACGGGCTAATCGACGGCCGGCGGCGGTCCCTGCTGACCCGGTCCCTGCGGGCCACGCCGCAGCGGCAACTGCGGCAGGAACACGGTGATGAACAGGCCGAGAAGCGCGATCGCGAGCGAGACCCAGAACACGCTGACGAGCGAGCTCGTGAATGCCTGCTTGAACGCGTGATCGACGCCGTCGATGGCGGCGTGCGCGCGCTCCTTCGCGGCCGCTTTGCCCGCTTCGGGCATCGGCGACATGTCGATGCCTTTGTCCGCTGCCGCCTTTGCCTTCGTGGCATCGAATGCGACGCGAGCACTGCCTTCGCCGCCACCGTGTCGCTGCATCATCGCCTGCATCTGCGGTGGCATCTGATCGGCGCGCGGCATGTTCTCGCGCAGCGACGATGCGAACGACGTCGCGAAGATGGTGCCGAGGATCGCGATGCCGATCGTTGTTCCCATCTGACGGAAGAACGTCGCCGCGGCCGTCGCGACGCCGATCTGCTGCGGCTGCACGGACGTCTGAATCGCGAGCGTGAACAGCGGAATCGACGGCCCGAGCCCGATGCCGAGCAGGAACATCTTCAGCGACACCGCGCCCTGCGTCTCGTGCGTTGTCAGCGTGAGCGCGAACAACGTGAAGCTGGACACCAGAACCACGAGCGAGCCGACGAGCAGGCCCTTGTAGGCGCCGATCCGCGACACCAGCTGGCCCGAGGTGACGTTCGCGAACACGATGCCGAACGTGAGCGGCATCGTCGTGAAGCCCGAGCTGGTCGCCGAGAGACCGACGACGTTCACCATGAACAGCGGCAGGAACACGATCGCGCCGAGGAACGCACTGCCGACGACGAACGTGGCAAGCGAGCCGATCGCGAACGTCTTGATGCGGAACAGCTTGAAGTCGAGGATCGGGCTCGCGGCGCGCTTCTCGATCGCGAGGAACGCGATGATGCCGGCGACCGACGTGCCGAACAGCGCGCCGATCTGCCACGATTGCCATGGCCAGCCGTTCGCCGCAGGCGTGCCTTCCGCATGACCGAGCGAGAGCGCGAGCAGTAGCGGCACCGTGGCGAGCGCGAGTGCGAGTGCGCCAGCGATGTCGAGCTTCGGCTTCACGTCGTGCGTACGGCGCAGCGGCGGCATCTTCGACAGGATCAGGCTCACCGCGGCAGCGCCGATCGGTACGTTGACGAAGAACGTCCAGTGCCAGCTCAGGTTCTCGGTGAGTACACCGCCGAGCAGTGGGCCGAGCACCGACGACACGCCCCACGCCGAGCCGAAGATGCCCTGCCACTTGCCGCGCTCGGCGGGTGGGAACAAGTCGGCGACGATCGCGAACGCGCTCGTGAACAATCCGGCGGAGCCTGCGCCCTGGACTGCGCGGAACGCGATCAGTTGCGCAGCGCTCTGCGACAAGCCGCACGCGAGCGAGCCGCCGAGGAAGATGCCGATCGCGATGAGCAGGATGCGGCGACGGCCGTAGAGGTCCGACAGCTTGCCGTAAATCGGCACGAGCACCGTCGACGCGACGAGGTATGCGGTCGTGATCCAGACGTAGATGCCGGGCTCGATCCCGAGGTCCTTCTGGATGAACGGACCCGCGGTCGAGACGATCGTCTGATCGAGCGCCGCGAGGAATAGGCCGAGCAGGGCGCCGACCATCGTCGCGACCTTCTGGCCCTTACTGAGTGATTCGGGGTCGTACATCAGTCGCGCAGTGTCTTATCGAATAGCTCGAAGAGGGAAGTCCACGCGCGCTCGGCTTGCGCGGGATCGTGCACCGGCGTGTCGCTCGGCACCCAGCCGTGGCGCGCCGGATACGTCTCGACGGTGTGCGCGACACCGGCGTCGGTGAGCGCCGCGTCGAGGCGCGCCTTCTGCTCGTCAGGGAAGTTCTGGTCCTCGCTCGCGCCCGCGACGTAGACGCGCGCCTTGATCTTCGGCGCGAGCAGGTGCGGGCTCGTCGGTTGATCTGTCGCGAGGCCGGCAGGGTGGAATGCCGCCGCCGCGGCGATACGGTCGGGGAACGTGCCGGCCGCCGTCAGCGACATGCCGCCGCCCATGCAGTAACCGGTCGTGCCGAAGCGCGGCTGGCGCACGTCGGCTTGCGCGGCGAGGAAGTCGAGGAACGCGCGTGTGTCGACCATCGCGTTCGCTGGGTTCATGTGCGGGCGGATCTTTTCGAACCATGCCTGGCGCACGTTCGGATCGCCGAACAGCTTCTTGGGGTCGGGCGCCTCGTAGGGGCCGGCGCGAAAGAACATGTCGGGCAACAGCACGAAGTAGCCGTGCTTCGCGATCCGCTCGCCCATCTCGAACAGGGCAGGGCGGATGCCGATGCCGTCCATGTAGAACAGCACGCCGGGCCACGGTCCCGTTCCCTCGGGCCGGAACACCCAGGCGCGGCACGGACCGTCTTGCGTGGCGATTTCGGTGGGCATCATGGGAGCACGGTTGTACCGCGCAACGCATGCGCCGGCGCGTTGTCTACGTGCCTATGAGAGCCGTCACCGTGGTCAGTGTGTTGCTGCTGGCGGGGGTGGCCGTGGCGGCGCCGCCGAAATATCGGAAGCAGCCTGCGACGTCGACGGCACCGGCGATCGTCGAGGCAGAACGCCTGTGGAACGCGGCTGCGAGTGTGACGGACAGATCGCTCGAGAGTGACGCGTGGGCGCGCGCCGCCGAGGCGTTTCTCGCGGCCGCCGACATCGCCACATTGAGCAAGACCGAGCAATCGGAGGCCGCGTACTCCGCGCTGCTCGCGATCAAGAACGCGCTGAATGTCGACCCGCGCGTGAAACAGACGACGGACGCTGACACGGACTGGGATCGCAAACCGACACCGCGGCAGATTCCGCCGCGGGAGCAGCGCTTCATCCAGATCGTGCGCACGTATCTGAAGTTCGACGCGACATCGGACGAAGCGGTCAGCGTGAAGTTTCTCTACGGAAACATGCTGCGCCGCTACGATCACTTCGACGAGGCGATTCCGATCTTCACCGAGGTGCTCGAGCACAAGGATCACGAGACCGCCGAGTACGCCGCGAACCTCTTGCTCGACACCTACAACCGACTGCAGCGCTACGACGAGCTCGTCGCGCTCGCGGAGAAGCTACGCGCCGACACTGCGTTCATGGCGAAGCACGAGGACCTCGCGGAGACGGTGCAGAAGATTCACAGGCAAAGCGTGACGCTCGGCGCGCGGCGCTGCACCGAGCAAGCGCGCAACGACGTGCGGTCTGCGCACGAGCGCTGTGGCGAGATGTATCTCACGGCGGCAGCCGACGACAAGAACCACGGCGACGAGGCGCTCTACAACGCGCTCGTCAGCTTCCAGGACGCGGGAGCGATCGATCGCGTGCGCGAGATCGACGTGATGTTCGACAAGAGATTCCCTCGCTCGGTCCTGCGGACGCGCGCAAAGATGCGCCGCATCGTTCTCGAAGAAGCGATCGGGAACTATGCAGTCGCCGTCGAGCTTTCCGAACGCTTGCTGGCGCGTCTGGACGTGAACGACAAAGACGCGATCGGGCTCACCGAAAAAACCGTTCACCTGCAGATCCTGCTCGGCGACCTCGAGCGTGCCGAGCGCAGCCTCGCGAAGCTGTCGGCGCGCAAGCCGTTGCAGCGCGAGTCAGAAGCTCGACTGACGTTGCAGCTCATCGAAGCACACCTCGCAAAGGGAGCTCGCGCAGACGCGCAGCGCCTCGCGCGCAACAGCGACCTCCGCATGAACCCGACCGAACAGGCGTTCGCGCTCGAGGCC
>DASUFX010000463.1:0-7952 GCA_036274355.1 Kofleriaceae bacterium
GGCGCGCCGGGTTGGACGATCGACGACGTCTCATTCTCGGGCATCGTCGGCACGCCGTTCCCCGCGCAGGTTGCCGACGACGGCGTGTGCGAGCCGCCGGGCGACGGTTCCGACGATCCGATCATGAGCGGCGGCGGTGGCTGCTGCGATGCGGGCCCGCTGCGCGGCAGTTCGCTCGTACTCGCGCTATCGGTGCTCGGCCTCGTGCTGCGCCGGCGTCGCCCCTGAGATCAACCGCCAAGACGCCGGAGCGCGAAGCGCGCCGCTGCGTTGGCGTTCCGAGCTGCGCGCGCCCAGAGATCAACCGCCAAGACGCCGGCAGACGCCAAGCCCAGAGATCAGTCGGGTCCGGAACGGACGTCGCGCGGAGCCCGCACGGCGCTGGGTTCGTGTTCGAACCGCCGCGTGTGCGAGCAGAACGCGATCAAGATCGTCTTCTGATCTTGGCGTCTGCGGCAGCTTGGCGGTTTAGATCCGAGCGCGTCGGGGGCACGCGGTTACTTACGACGGCCGATCCAGATCACGTGCTTGACGGTGCTGTTCGGTCGCGCGGGCACGCGCTGCTTGTCGACGTCGAATGCGGCGCCGCGCATGCGGTCCGTGAACTGCTTGTCGTCCTCGACGGACCACACGCCGAGCGCACCGCCCTTCACGAGCGCGCGCCTGCACGCGATCAGGCCCTTCAGCCCGTAGAGCGCGGCGTTCGCCGGCGACGTGAATGCATCGGGACCGTTGTCGACGTCGAGCAGGATCGCGTGCCATGCCTCCTGCTGCTTCGCGATCGCGGCGGCGACATTGCCGAGCTCGACGGTGACGCGCGGATCCTCGAGTGGACGGCGCGCGAGATCGCCGATGAGCTCGCGGTTCCACGCGACAACCTCCGGCACGAGCTCGACGATCGTCACGCGTGCGCTCTGCGGCAGTACGTCGAGCGCGGCTCGCAACGTGAAGCCCATGCCGAGGCCGCCGACGAGCACGCGCGCACCATCGACGCGGCCGAGCCCAGCACAGCCGAGCTTGGCGAGCATCTCTTCCGACGCGTGTTGCCGGCTGTTCATCAGCTCGGCACCGCGCATGCGGATCGCGTATTCGTCACCGCGTTGCGCGAGGACGAGCTGTGAGCCGCCGACGTCCGCGCGTCCCAGCTCGCGCCAAGGAACCACGACTACTCGAGCGGCTGGAGGATGATTTTGTTCGCCTTGAACTGCGGAATCAGCAGGCGCTTGCGCTTGCTGTCCCAGCCGATGTCGGCCGGCGCTTCGACGTTTTCGACGGCCGGCTTCCACTCGCCGCCCGGCTTGCCGCGAAACACGCTCGAGCCTTCCCAGCTCGACACGAGCACGTCGCCGCTGTCGAGCACCACGATGCCGTCGAGCTGGCCCTTCGGCAGCTTCTGGCCCGCGGCCTTCTTGCCCTTCGCGTCGACTTGATAGATCTCGCCGGTGCCGAACGTGACGACCCAGACCGAGCCGTCCTTGCCGGCGGTGATGCCGTTCGGGTGGCCGAGGTCCTTGTTCTTGATGAGCGGCTTCGCCTTGCCGTCCTTGCCGATGTGCCAGACCGCGTCGGTGTTGGTGGGGCCGAACTTCGCGTCGAGGCCACTGTCGGTGACGTAGACGCCACCGTCAGGTGCGGCAGCGACGTCATTCAAGAACGTCGCGCCCTCGATCTTGATGTCGGGCTTTTGTTCGCCGGTCTTCGCGTCGAACTGCCGCACGACCGTGATGTCGGCGACGTAGAGCGTGCCGTTGCTGATCGCAGAGCCCTTCGGCGCATCGAGCTTGACGTTGGCCTTCACGCCGTCGATCCACTTCTCTTCTGCGATCTTGCCATCGGGCGAGACCTTCGAGATGTAGCCGTTGTCGTCGGGGTCGGTGGGCGCGCCGTTGATGTTCGAGACGAGGTAGACGTCGCCGTCAGCGTCGTAGAGCACCGACTCGGGCGTCTGGAAGCCTTCGATCGTCAGCGGCGTCTTGCCGTCCCACGCTGCCGGCGCGGCGTCGACGGCGGGAGCAGCAGCGGCATCGCCGGCCTGCACCTCGGCCGAACCCTTCGTCTCGGCAGGCTTCTCGTTCGACTTCTTCTTGCACGCCGACAGCGCGGCGAGCGCGGCGAACAGACATACGTACTTCGTCATGGCGGCAGACTAACGCCAGCCGGCAACGGTTCAACACAGCCGCTGCCGTAAATCACGGCGTCTTCGTCACGAGCGAGTCGACGGCGTGCACGGGCGGATTTGCACCATTGATCAGGTGCTTGATCGAGCCGAGTACGAGGCGCTGGCTCTCGAGCATGCTCTTGCCGGCAAACACCGGCGAGACCACGACGATATTCCAGTGGCCTCCACCACCAGAAACTTCGACGGTGGCGTCGGGAATCCGCTCCTTTATGCCGCTGGTGATGGCGTCGGGGATCGAGCCTGCGAAATCAGTTGGATGGTCGCTCACGCTGGGATATTAACCGCCCCCTTATGCGTTCGCTTCTCGCTAGCTTGCTGGTTTTTGTCGCATGCGCCGATGCCGGCGATGCGCTGGTCGACGAGACTGAAGTCTCTCCGGAGTTGGATGCCAAGACCGATACCGCGACCGAGCTCTCGGTGCGCGCCGGCGCTACGACGCTGTGGGTGAGCAAGACGATCGCGCGGCGCGGCGATGACTTCGTGTTGCGCGGGCGCACGAGCCGCACGCTGACCGATGGCCGCGGCTTCATCTTCGATGATGTCTACGGTGACTTCGCGCAGAAGTCGCCGCGCGTGTTCGAGCTGACGTGGCCGGTGTCGACCGCGCGCGGGCTGGTCGACGGCGTCGATCAGTTCATTGGCATGACGTTCACGCACTCGAGCTCCCGCCCGGATTCGCTGACCGCGCGCGTCGTCGTACGGCCGCGCCTCGTCACGTTCACCGGGTCGCCGAAGATCTACCTGACGGCGGAGCTGACGCCGATCGTCTATGGCGGCACGGTCGTCTATCGGATCAGCGGTCACACCTACGGCGCGAACACCGGCGTGCGCGCCGTGATCGACAACGTGGACCTCTCGGACGTGCGGCGCATCGATAGCGAGAAGTTCGCGATCGACCTGTCGCCGGACCAAGCGTTCGCGCTCACTGCGGGCGGCGACATCCAGATCATCGCGGACTTCACGACCGGCGGCGTCGACAAGCGCGCGACGCTCGGGCTCGCGCTCAAGAAGCTCGGCATGACCGCCTCTGACGCCGGGACCGTGTGGCCGCCGCTGACGTGTGCGACCACCGTGAAGAGCTGCTTGCTCGCGCTACCGAATGGCGCGCTCGATCTCGGCAGCTGCGGCGAGGCCGTGAAGGTCAACGCCTGCGCGGGTCAGGTCGGCGTGTTCGTCGACGACGTCGCGTTCCAGGCGACGCTGCAAGCGGCCGACATGCGGCTCGCCACGACGGCGGCGCACACGGATGCCGCCGCGCTCGTCGGCAGCGACACGGCGAATGAGTGGCTGTTCGGTGCGAAGGAAACGGTCGAGACGAAGCTGCAGCAGCTGTTCGGCCGCTGGTACTTGTCGCAAGCGGCGCGCACGACCGCGCTCGCTGCGGCACTCGAGGCCGGGCTCGACACCGCGTACGCGCGACCGCTGCAGATCGTCGAGCCGCACGTGGCGAACGTGACCAACGCCGCGGCGATGCGTCAGGTCGTTGCGGATGCGGTGCTCGCCGAGATCGATCGGATGGATTTCGAGCACACCGAATTTCAGCGCACGCTCGAAAGCCTCACGCACGAATTTCGTGCGCAGCACGTCGCCGACATCAAGCGCTTCCGCGACAGCGTGCAACCGGAGCCGTATCCGGGGCAGCCGACGTGGGACGTCTACGCCGATCGTTGGCTCGGCCTCTACACCGAGGTCGCGATCGAGCGCGCGACAGGTGTAATCAAAGCAGTACTTGTTGAAATCGATTGATTACGAAGCGTGCCGCTGCGGCACACTCGACGAGAAAATCGTTCCCACGGTCACGAATCGTTCCAGTCACTAACGATTTGTTAGGCCTACATCGCGTGTCGCGGGTTGCGATGCCAACTCGCTGCGCGGAGACTCGTCGTTTGCGAAAGGAGAACGCATGCGTCGTTCTATTGTGATTGCGATTGGCTTTGCGGCGCTTGCTGGCGTTGGCTGCAAGAAGGGCAGCGACAGCTCGGCAAAGCAGGAGCCCGCGAAGACTCAAGAAGGCACACCTGCCAAGCAGGACCCGAAGGCTTCGCCCGCAGCAGCGGCAACGGACATCGGCGTCACGGCTGGTGGGATCCAGCATGACGACAAGGAAGGCCCAGCAGGCGTCGTGACCGCCGCGACCGGTACGGTCGAAGTGCGGCGCGTCGGCGAGACGGCCTTTGCGGCAGCCAAGGCCGACACGAAGCTGTACGCCGGTGACACCGTGCGCACGGCCGACAACTCGACCGCGACGATCACGCTCGCCGACGAGTCGGTGATCGAGGTCTCCGAGGTCTCGACGGTCGCGCTTGCGAGCCGTGATGGCACGGCGGATCCCGCATCGGCGGCTGCAGTGCTCGGTGGCGTCGCGCGGTTCACGGTAACGCCACGCGCGCCGGCCGAAGGTCCGTTCCGCGTCTACGCGTCGACCGGCGTGATCCTCACGCGCGGCACCGTGTACGGCGTCGGCGTGTCGGCTTCGGGTGCAGCGCGCGTCGGTGTCGAGAGCGGCGCCGTCGACGTGATCGGTATCGCTGATTTCGCCGCCCCGGCGATCTCGGTGCCGAAGGCGCAGCAGGTCGTGATCGCGGCCGACGGTAAGGTCGGCGCGGCAGCGGCGTGGCCCGCCGATGATTGGGGCACGTGGCGCGACGATAGCGATGCGGACGTCAAGCTCGATGCTACGTTCGACGCGCACACCGCGGCGTTGACCGATCTCAACAAGCAGCTCATCGACGGCTACGCGGAGCTGCAGACGAACGCAGACGCAGCGGCGACGTTCGAAGCGACCGCTGCGACGAGCGCGGAGAAGAACGATCCGGCCGCGTATACGGCAGCGCTGCCCGACGGTGCGGCGACCATCGATGCGTCGTTCCTGTTGGGCGCTCGCCTCGAAGCGCTGACGTGGGCGTACGCGTCGCACGCGGCGCTCGCGACCGATCTCTACGTGCGCCATCCGGCGGAGCTCGAAGCGAAGTGGACCGTTGTCGGTCCGCAGATCGACGCCGCGGTGCTGTGGCCGAAGCGCTACGACGTCACCGCGACGGCGTACTTCGAGCCGCTGCGTGCGCAGTACTACGTGCACCATCCGCGGGGCCGCGCGCATGCGCAGCTTGTCGGTATCGCGGTGCCGCAGTTCTACGCGCAGGTCGAGCCGCCGGAGATCGATCCGGTGACCGTGCGTGGCAAGCTCCATGGCCAGGTCTGGCTCGTGCCGCAGATGACGTACAAGGTGCAGGCGCGCCCGGTGTGGGTCGCAGCGCCAGCGCCGTCGTGGAACGCGAACGTCCATGCGGTCGTCGCTCCGCCGCGCGCGAAGGTCGCGTGGTACGTGCGCCCGCCGAACCTCAAGGCGAAGGTGCTCGTCGGCACGAACGTCAGCGGTCAATGGAAGAGCAAGCTCGACGTGCAGCCGCCGCAGCCGCGGGCTCAGCTCGCTGCGATGTGGACGATTCCGGTCGGCATGAAGGTGAAGATCGCGCCGCCGGATCTGTCGGCTGCCGCGACCGCGCGCGCGAAGGTGAAGCTCGGCGCTGATGGCCAGTTGATCCGCGATCACCGCGTCGACATCGCTGCCCCGAGCGCGAACGTCAAGGCGGACATCAAGGGCAAGGTCGCCGTGCCCGACGTCAAGGGGAAGGTCGACGCCAAGATCGGCGTCGGCGTGCCCGACGTGAAGGGCAAGATCGGCGTCAACGTGCGCGATCACCGCGACGCCGCGGTCGGCGCCGGCGTGAAGGCCGGTGGCGACGTCAAGGCGAAGGTCGGTGGTGCGGTGAAGGCCGGCGCCGACGTCAAGGTGAAGATCGCCGTGCCGAAGCCGCCTCCGCCGCCGTCGATCAAGGTCGAGGGTAAGGTGAAGGCGAGTGGCGGCATCAAGATCGGTAACTAGCCGTTAGTTTGTGAGTGATGCACGCGGAGGATCGCGAGGTCCTCCGCGTGTATCGTTTTCGGCGTGGATCACGCGGCAAAGGTTGCCGAGACGTTTCTCGCGCCGTGCGGCTCGGAGCTGCCCGCTGACGACATGCGCGTGATCCAGCGCGACGGCTGGTACCAGACGATCACACCATCGACGAAATCGACGCAGGGCAACGAGGTGACGTTCTCGCGCGTCGCACAGAAGGACGCGGAGCGCGTCGCGCGCGCGACGATCGACGACTACACGGCACTCGGCCTGCCATTCAAGTGGAGCGTCGGCCCGCTCACCGAGCCAGCCGACTTCGGTGACGTGCTCGAGCGGCTTGGCTTCAGGTACTGGCAAGGACGCGGCATGGCGATCGAGCCCGCACGCTGGTCATCCGTGCCGCCGCCCGGCGTCACCGTCGAGCGCGTCACGCAGGCGACGTTCGAGGACTACTACACAGCGTTCGTGCGCGGCTGGGCGACGGAAGCAGTCGAGGCGCCGAGCTGGCGTACCAGTATGCGGCGCGCGCTCGAGCGTCGGCATCGTTACTATCTCGCGCGCGTCGACGGCGAGCCGGCGGGTAGCGGCGGCTTCGCGATCAAGCCGCGCTCGGCGTATCTGGTCGGCGGCAACGTGTTCGAGCGCTTCAGGGGTCGCGGGGTCTACCGGGCGTTGATCGATGCGCGCGTGCGCGACCTCGCGGAGCTCGGGATTCCGCTGGCGACGACGATTGCACGCGATGCCACGTCGGCGCCGATCCTCGAGCGCTTCGGCTTCGAGACTTTGTTCCGCTCACGCGTGTACAAATACGAACCGTGAAACGCCTGCTCATTCTGCTCACCGCCTGCGCGAGCACTCCGCCACCAGCGGCGCCTGCTCCCCACGCCGATCCGCACGCGCATCATGCGATGCATCATCGGTTCGAGAATGCGGATCAATGGACGCGCGTGTTCGACGATCCGGCACGCGACGCATGGCAGATGCCCGACAAGGTTGTCGCGACGCTCGCGCTTGCACCCGGCATGGTCGTCGCCGACGTCGGGGCCGGCACGGGCTACTTCGAGAAGCGGCTGTCGGCGGCCGTCGGCGATTCCGGTGCGGTGATCGCCGTCGACATCGAGCCCGACATGGTCCGCTATCTCCGCGACCGTGCGCAGCGCGAAGGCACGCCGAACGTCGAGGCGCGGCTCGGTGCGCCCGACGACCCGAAGCTCACTGCGGCGTCGGTCGATCGCGTGTTGATCGTCGACACCTGGCATCACATCGACGATCGCGTCGCGTACAGCAAGAAGCTCGCGACGGCGCTCAAGCCGGGTGGCGCCGTGTTCGTCGTCGATTTCACGCTCGAGACCGAAAAGGGTCCACCGAAGCAACACAGGCTCGCACCGGCACAAGTGATCGAAGAGCTCACGCAAGCCGGGCTGAAGGCGGCGGTCGCCGACGCCGGCCTTCCCGATCAGTACATCGTCAAGGCTTCGCTCTGAGCGCCAGTGCGAGGCCGCCGACGATCGCTGCGCCACCGATCGCGACCGTCGTGCGCAGTGGCTCGTCGAGAATCACGACCGCTGCGAGCGCGGTGATCACCGGCACCGACAGCTGGACGACCGCCGCGCGCGTCGCCCCGAGCGATGGCACGGCCGCGTACCACAAGCTGTAGCCGAGGCCCGATGCGATGCCGCCAGATGTGGCGGCGAGCGCGATGCCGAGCGGCGACGCGTGAGCGCGCGTTGCAAACGCGATCGCGACGAGCATGGCAGCGATCGGCACGCTGAGCGCGAAGTTGCCGGCCGTCGCGACGAGTGGACGCGTGACGCCGCGGCCGCGCAACGAGTAGATGCCCCACGCGACACCGGCGAGCATCATGAGAGCCGCACC
>DASUFX010000464.1:0-11077 GCA_036274355.1 Kofleriaceae bacterium
GCTCGAAGCTCGAAGCTCGCAGCTCGAAGCTCGAAGCTCGAAGCTCGAAGCTCGAAGGTCGAAGGTCGAAGCTCGAAGCTCGAAGCTCGAAGCTCGAAGCTCGAAGCTCGAAGCTCGAAGCTCGAAGCTCGAAGCTCGAAGCTCGAAGCGGCCCTTCTTGATGACTCCGAACGAAAGGCCGACGTCTGAAGCCCCACTGAGGCCCGAGGCCCGAGGCCCTAGGCCCGAGGCCTTCTTAGAAGGCGAGGATCAGGCGCATCTGGATCGAGTGCGCCGTCGACGCGCTGCCGGTGTTGTCGCCGCGCGGATCGTTCGGGCCGCCGAATGGGAATCCGACGCCGTTGGTGGGATCGGTGTCCGGGTGCGACATCGCGGCGAACGGGAACAGCACGCCGTACGAGATGCCAGCGAACAGGCGATGGCCGTTGTAGCCGAGATCGCCGTTAAACTCGGTGCCGTACATCGTCGAGTTACCCGGCGTCGCGACCGGCTTGAGCGCCATCGACGTGATGTTCGCGACCTTGAACATGATCGACTTGGTGAGGTCGTACTGCAGGAACGGTTTGACGTACGCAGCGTTCGTCACCGCACCGACCAGGTAGCGCCACAGGATCATGTCGACCTTGTAGTTACGGTCGAAGATGAACTGCGTCAGCGTGCACGTGTGTGCCGCGTTGCAGGTCGCGGGATCGCCGATCAGGTTGGAGTAGGCGATGTTCGTGCGGCCCTGCGGCGTATTGTCGAACTCGTCGCCGGTCGCGAACCCAGCCTCGAGGCCGAGCCGCAGCTTGCCCTCGACGCCTTTCCACGTCAGGCGACCGACGCCGCCGAACTTGCGGATGTCTTGCGTGCCGGTGATGCCCGCATCCTCGAGATTCTCGATCTTGCCGAACTGCGCGAGGAACTCACCTTCGAGCAAGACCGGGCCGACACCGAGCTTCGCCCAGACATCCGGCGTATACGTCTTGAGGCCGCGCCGCACGTAGCGCGTGGCACCGTCGAAGACGCCGCCGAGCGTGAAGCCGCGTAGATCGTCGTCCCAGCTCTGCGTCTTGTACTCGAAGTACACGCCGTAGTTGAACGCGGTGTCGCCGCGGTCGACCGCATCGCGGAACTCCTGCGGCGAATCCATCTTCGAGATCACGCCGACCCATGCGTTCTCGTCGTCGTCGGGATCGAGGTTGAACGGGTGGCCTTCCTGGCCCTTGTTCTGGTTCGTCTGGTTCGAGACCAGGCGGCTGATGTTCCAGTCCGACGCGATCATCGCGCGCAGCGACGTGCCCGGAATCACCGCTGAGAAGCTGACGCGATCGACGTTGTCTTCGTAGTCAGCGTCGTAGTCATACGTGCCGCTGATCGGATCGTAGCCGCCTGCGTTTGCGTAGATGCCCATGCCCCAGTGGTTCGGCTGACGGCCAAACTTCAGGATGCCGAGCGGGACCGCGACCTCGGCCCAGACGCGCTTGATGCGGATCGCGTCGCGATCGCTGTTCACGCCGGCCTGCGGCGGATCTTGATCGGTGAAGAAGGCGCCGACCGGCGGCGGCACCGTGTCGTTGTAGATGCCGCTCAGGTTCTCGCCAATCGGCGTCGAGCCGAGGACGAGGTTGTCGTAGATGTCCGCTTGCACGTGCACGGACGTGCCTTCGTCGAGGTTGAACGTCGGCTCGAGGCGGAGCCGCATGTTCGTGCCGGACAGCGAGTTGGAACACGGGCCGTTCAGCCGTTCACACCCGAGCGCGCGCGGGAATGGTGCGCCGCCCAGATCGGGATTGTCGACGAACCCGAGATTGAAGTTCTTGAACCAGTCCGTCCGCATGCGGAAGTAGCCGTCGAGCTCGAGCAGCTTCCAGCGCTTGCGGCGGCCCTTCGGCGGCGGCAATGCGGGCGTCGTCGGGAGCAGTCCCGGCGTCTTCGGCGCGGCCTCGGCGACGCCTTCCTTTTTCTCTTCACCGGAGGGCTGCGAGGGGCCCATACCGCCGCCGCCCATGGGACCGCCAGGGGTCATTTGCGCCTCGGCAATCTGGGCGCCGAGAAGCAGGATGGCAGTGCCTACGAAAACCTTTGAGCTCAAGTAAGACATGGGAAAATCGAGGGTTTTTGGGGCATTGCCGAAAGTGGGCGGACTATAGGCACCGCACAGTGGCGGGGTCAACGTCCGTGGCTGGAATTGGCCGGGGCCGTGGGCTTGGCGTTATGGTTCTGCGATGCCGTACGACCGTGATGGCAGCGGCCGCGTTGCCCCAGTTGGGTCGGAAATGTGGTCGACCGGGGCTTCTCGAATGCGTTTGCGACGGTCAAAGCACGAGATGGTGCTTTGTTTTGACCGTGCATCGCGCTGGTTGGGGATCTGTACGCTGGTCCTCGTAGCCTGCGGACCTTCGGTGAAGCCCCCTTCACCACCCGCTGAGCCCGAACCGATTACCCGTACCCCGGGCCCGCACAAAGTCGATCCGAACGCACGCCGCGTCGTGCTCGGCGAAATGTGTCCACAAGGAGCGGGCGGCCGACCTGCGGTCGCGCCACTCATCATGCGCGGCGTCGGCTGGAACGATACGGCCGCTGAAGTCGCAGCGACCGTCGAGCGCGGTGGTGTGCCGCACTTCGCGGTATTCGGCGTCGACGGAAAGGTCGCCGGCACGTTCGAGTCGCTCGGCATGGTCGAGGTCGGCATCGCGCAGCCGGTCGCGACCGGTACGTACGTCGGCGCCTCGCCGTGCACCTATGGCGGCGGCAAGGTCACCGATACGCGCGCCGAGGATCCGAAATGCGGTCCGGCGACGAAAGGCTGCGGCATCGCGGTCGGCGAGATCACCGGTCCCGACGAACCCGAGCGCAAACCGGACTTCGCTACGGGCGGTGCGTGCGTGGTCGGGAACGAGCTCGAGGTCGACATCGATGGCGACGGCAAGATCGAGTCGTTTCCGATCACCGGTGCACTGGACGGGATCCGGGCGCCGGCCGCCGAATGGACGGCGCTGCCGACGTCGACGCAGGCACCGTGCAAGCCAACATTTCAGGTCTACGGCATGAAGCTCGCCCCCGAGCCGAGCAGCAACAAGACACCGAGCAAGGGCGTCATCGTCGTGGACAAGGGCGACGTCACGATCGACGTGCTCGGCGTGATCGATCTCGACGGCGACGGCCGTCGCGAGGTGATCCTGGCGATGAAGTTTCCGACCGTGCGCTCGATCGTTGTCTATACGGCGACCGAGATGGCGCAGCGGCTCGAGCTCGCAGGCGAGGCGAGCGGCTTCGCGAAGTAGCCCGTCCGGCTCGTGAGCGTCCGCCCTGGACAACGTCCGAGCGACGGACGACCTGCGGGCTGGACGCGACATGGCCACCGGAGCGACGCCAACCGCGTTGGTTGGCGGGCTCACAATCGGGCGAGTCCCACCTACATCGCCGATCACGTCGGTTCACGAGGATCGCGATCGCAGGAGGTGGCGGCGGCTGCTGGCACGGCCGTGGCAGTAGCTCCCGCGATATGCGCTCGCTTTGCCTAGCAGTGGCTCTTGGCTCGCTCGCGGGATGCACCGACGCGGGCGCTCACCTGACGTTCTCGGCGCCGCAAGGCCCGGGACAGGTCACGTCGTTTCAGGTCGTGCTCGCGACGCCCGATCAGGTGCCCAGCATTGCCGGCCAGCGCACGTCGGCGAGCGGGCTCGAGGAGCAGTCGGTCTCGTACTACCTGCAGCGCACGATCGCCGGCGGCACGCACGGCAAGATCGACGGCGTCGATGGCTTCGCAGTGCGCGTCGAGCCCGACCCGTCGATGGTCGAGACGCAGTTCATTCCGTTCGTGCTGATGTACGAGGGAGACAAGATCGTCGCGGTTGCGACGTTTCACGCGGCCGATCGCGTGACGCCGTCGCCGATCCTCGTGCTGCGCGACGAGATCGACAAGTACGTGCTCGACGTCGAGCCGGTCGCGCAGGTCGACGACATGGTACCGGCCGCCGTCTCGCAAGTGCGCACCGTCGAGTGCTTCCGCGAAGATCAATCGACGTTCACGAGCGGCATCGTCTGGCGTACGGCTGGCGGTGCCGAGCTGCGCCTGCTGTTCCCCGACGACGGCGGCCTCGACGCTACTGGCCGCGCACTCGATCTCGATTGCGATCACCATCCGGTCGCTGTCGATACGAGCGGCCGCGACTGCGATGACTCGCGCGCATGGTTTCATAACGACGCGCAGGAGACGTGCGACGGCTTCGACACGAACTGCGACGGCCTGCAAAGCCTCGTGGTCGCGTGCGATGGCAACGGCGTCGGCGGTGGCGTGTGCACGGATCCGACGACGAACACCGGCCTCGCGCTGTGCGACGATCGAACCGGGACGGAAAGCGCCTGCGAAAGCGATCCGCAGTGTCTGTGCGCCGCAAACCCGCAGCTCTGCGCGCGCTGCGTGCTGACCACCGAGCTCGGCACGTCGACGACGACGCTCAAGCCGTGTCAGCCTGGCGTCGGTTACATGCACCTCGAGATGTGCAACGACACCGCGCGCTGCTCGCGCGTCGAGGTCGTGAAGACCGGCGGTGGCTGGAAGGCGGAGGTCGCGGCCGACGGCACGAACCTCGCGTTCGCGAGTGTCGCGACCAACGTCGGCGGCAAGGTGTTCTTGCGCGTGAAGCGTCCGGAGGGGCCGGGCGTCGAGATCCCGGGTCAACGCGGTACGTCGACCGGCGACGTCATGCTCGCGGTCACAAGCGCCGACGGGAGCACGCATTTGCGCGCGATCGATCTGCAGTTCGATGTCGACGGCGGCACGTGCACCGGGTCGGGGCCGTACGCGATGCTCTGCTACCCGTAGCGGATTGTTGTCGCGGGCGCTGGGCCTGCTACTGTCGCGGCGTGCGCGACGACGTCGGTCAGCTCCTCTGGGTTGGTTTCCAAGGCGCGATAGCTCCCGCCGGTTTGCGTGCGCGGCTCGAGGCTGGCGGCGCAGGCGCGACGATCCTGTTCAAGCGCAACCTCGTCATTCGCACGGTCGCGGGCGGTAATGCGGTACCGCAAGAGGTGATCGATCTCGACGCGCTCGTCGCGCTCACCCGCGACCTGCATCGCAGCGCGCCCGACGGCACGCCAGCGTTGATCGCCGTGGATCAAGAAGGTGGTCTCGTCCAGCGCGTGCGCGCTCCGGCGACGATGTGGCCGCCGATGATGGCGCACGATGGGTTGCCGGCGCCGGAAGACGAGCGCGTCGCCGAGCAGGTGGGGCGCGCGATCGGCGAAGAGCTGCGCGCACTCGGCTTCGACATCGATTTCGCGCCGGTGCTCGACATCCACACGAACCCAGCGAATCCGATCATCGGCGAGCGTGCGTTCGGGCGTGACGCGCAGACTGCAGCGCGCCGCGCTCTCGCGTTCGCGCGAGGCCTCGACGCCGCTGGCATGCTCGCGTGCGGCAAGCACTTCCCGGGGCACGGCGATACCGATACCGATTCGCACCTCGAATTGCCGAAGGTCGATCACGACTGGGCCCGGCTCGAGGCGATCGAGCTCGCACCGTTCAAGCTCGCCGCGCAGGCGAACCTGCCGATGATCATGACCGCGCACGTCGTGTTCGCGGCGCTCGATGCGAAGCGGCCGGCGACGCTTTCAGAGCAGGTCGTCACGGGCCTGTTGCGCGGCAAGCTCGGCTATCGCGGTGTCATCGTCAGCGACGATCTCGATATGCGCGCGATCGCCGGCACCATGGGCGTCGATCACGCGGCCGTGCAGGCGATCCGCGCCGGCTGCGACGTGCTGCTCCTGTGCTGCAACGAGCAGTACCAGGCGCAAGCCGAGGAAGCGCTGGTCAAAGAAGCGGAGCGCGATAGCGAGTTCAAGCGACGCGTCGGTGAATCGGCGGCACGCGTGCGTGCGATGAAGAAGGCGCACGCGGCGAATCAGCAGAAGCATCCCGCGCTCGGTCGCGACGTCGTCGGCTCGTACGAGCACCGCCGGTTGGCCGACCGGCTCGCCGGCCGCGCATGAACGCGCGAGTGACGCGCGTCAGTGGTAGCGCTGGTTCTGCAGTCTGCCGACGACGACCTTCGCCGGACGCAGCAATCGATCGCCGAACTTGTAGCCCGGCTCGATCACGTCGACGACGACATCGTGCGCCGACGGATGACTCACCGGCACCAGGCTGATCGCATCGTGCAACGTCGGATCGAAGCGCTGGTGCTTCGCCTCGATGCGTTCGACGCCATGCTTGGCGAGCACGCTCTCGAATTGATGCCGCACCTGACGGACGCCCTGCATCATCGCCATGCTCGCGCCGCCGCGTTCGGCTGCATGAATCGTGCGTTCGAGGTTGTCGAGCACGGGCAACAGCTCGGCGATCACCTGTTCGCGTAGATCGTCCGCTGCGCGCTGGGCATCGCGCTCGACGCGCGCCTTTGCCGCTTCGAGATCGCTGAGCGCTCGCCGCAACGTGGCGATATCAGGCTTGGCCGCAGGCTCGACCTCGCTCATCGAGGTCTCGGCTTCAGCGGTTGCGTCCAGGCCTTCCAGAGGTTCTTGCATGCTGCACCTTCGCAGCTACGAGAATCCAACTTCTGTGCCTAACGCTGGACCAGTACGCCTTCGGCGAGGAGCAGCAGCAAAACCAGCGCTGCGAGCGCGTGCCACAGCTCGACGCGGCGGCGCGTATCTACCGGCGCGGAACCGCCGCCCGTGCCGGATTCCGGAAGCGCTTTCGCGGGTGCGGCAGTGAGGTCCGATCCACGCGGGTCGACGTTGACCACGAACGCGAGCTCTTCGCGATCGCGCGTCGCGCCGGTCTGATCGGTGCCGACGACGCGATAGATACCGGGACGATCGGTCTTGCCGAAGCGCACCGAGCTACGGCCGTTGATGCGATCGCCTTCGAACACCGCGCCATTGCCCTCCGGGCCGCGCACTTCGAGACGCCGCAGATCGCCGGTCGCGAGCACCACCGAGCTGCCGACGAGGTGATCGCTCTGCGCACCGCGTGCGTGCTTGCGGGCAAGGTGGCGCACGATTTGCTGGACGAGCGGCAGGTAGCCGGCGCCGTACTTCGGCAGATCATTCCAGTCGCGATCGAGCGTCGACGTGAACAGCAGAGTGCGGCCGGCACCGATCGACGCCTCGACGAGGGCGGCGGCGCCGTTCGTGTAGCGCGCGAGCACCCGGCGGTCAGCGGTCGCCGTCGTCGGACCGAGTAGCGAGATCTTGAAGAATTTCGCGTCCGCGATCTGCTCCGGGTGATCCTTCGAGAACGGCGCGAAGATCGGGTGGTCCGCCTCCCACTTCACGAGATGGAGCGCGCGGCTGTCCTGCTCGTCGGGCTGGACGCCCCACGTCGTGTCGATCGGATCGCGCAGGCTCTGCGGCATCAGCGGCAGCATCGTGCGGTCGTACGCCGCAGGATCGACCTTGTCGCCGGGCGCGATCAGGATGCCACCGCCGCGATGCAGCCACTGCGCGAGTACGGCAACGCGCTCGGCGGGCAATGCAGGAACGTTCGCCAGCACGACGACGTCGAAGTCGTCGATGTTGATCGCGGGTGCGCCGCCGGCACGCCGGTTGGGCTCGATGCCCGCGAGATCGTCGGCCGTGATCGTTCGCACCGAGGCGCCGCTGTCTTCGCGATCGCCGGGCCGGAGCGCAGCCTCCAGGTAGAACAGCTCGTCATCGTGGCGGACCGTACGCGGATCGCCGTCGACGAGCAGCACGCGCACCTCATCGCGTAGCGTCGCACTGACCCAGCGGCGGTCATCGATCGCGAGCTTGTCGCCCGCGAGCGATACCGAGGCGTCGGTCGCCCGCACGCCAGGTGGCAACGTCGCGTTGAACGTCTTGACCTTTTTTTCGCCGGGCCCGAGCTCGAGCGAGCCGCGCGCGACAACCCGATCGCCGACCGAGAGCTGGAGCTCGACGGTGGCGGCGGTGTCGCCGAAGTTGCCGACCTCGGCATCGAAGCGCACGCCGCGGCTGCCGACGCCGGGATCCGGGTCGAAGCCGAGCGCGGTGACCGCGAAGTTCGTCATCTTCGCCGGGCGCAAATCGACGACGACGAGCTGCGGGCCGTCTTTGCCCCACGGCGCCTCGTCGGTGCGCAACCCGGTGCGCTGCTGCAGCGACAGCAGGAACACCGTCTTGTGCACGTGGCTCGACGCGGCGAGGAGCTGCGCGGCGCGCGACAACGCACGCGTGGTGTCGGCTGGGCGGGCGCTCGGCTCGAGTGCGATCAATTGATCGCGCAGACGCAAGTGGTCGCGCGTCAGCTCCGACGGATGCTCGGCGGCCTCCGAGGCGCGCACGATGGCGACCTCGGCTTCGGGGCCGAGCTGACGCAGGATGCGGCGCGATTCTTCGGCGGCCTTGTACAGCCACGGCTTG
This sequence comes from Kofleriaceae bacterium, assembly GCA_036274355.1. Taxonomy (GTDB): domain Bacteria; phylum Myxococcota_A; class Polyangia; order Haliangiales; family Haliangiaceae; genus JABFXX01. The sequence continues at coordinate 8,350 of DASUFX010000464.1, forward strand.
TCGTCGACGAGGTAGCCGCTCGCAAACGAGTCGTCGATCACGAGCACGGCTGCCTGCGGCCCGCGGGTGACCATCGGGCCTTTGCGCTCGCACGACGTGAATGGTTTCGCGAGTGCGATCGCGATCGCGAGGCAGACGAGCGCGCGCACGAGCAACAGCAGTCGCTCGCGCAGCCGCAGCCGCTTGGCAGTCTTGCGTTTCGTCGCGAGCAAGAAGTCCAGCGCCGCGAACTTCACGACGCGCGCGCGCCGGCGCCCGATCAGGTGGATCGCGATCGGCACTACGATCGCAGCGATGCCGGCGAGCATGAGTGGCGCGAGGAAGCCCACTACGAGGGGTTCCTTTCGTGCCGACGTACACGTGCACGTGTCACGTGCTCGTGCACGTACACGATCGGCTGCGCCGCATAAATCGCTCCAAGAGACATCGTCGGGTCCACGAACGTTGCGCTCGGGCTGCCGCCAAAGCCGAAACGCTGAAACGTTGCGCTCGGGCTGCCGCCAAAGCCGAAACGCTGAGGGTTGCGTTCGTAGTCAGCGGAAGGACGATCGAGACTCGAATCGCGCAGTTGCCGGGGCGGCGCGAGCACTTCCTCTGCTCGTGTACGTGTACGTGCACGTGACACGTGACACGTGCACGTGGAGAGGGAGGCGAGCGAGCGCATTTACGACGCCCTCCGGCCCGGCGCCAGCCGCGAGCGCGCCATCAACAGATCGATCAGCGTTGCTTCGAGCGCGCGATCGGTCGACGTCAGGTGATAGTCGACGCCGGCGGCGGTCAGCGTGCCGCGCGTCTTCGCGAGGAACTGCTCCATGCGCTCGAGGTAATCGCGGCGGATCGCGGCGGGATTGACGAGCATCCGATTCGTCGTCTCGAGCGCGTGGAACTCGGTGAGGCCTTCGTACGGAAACGCCCGTTCGTGCGGATCGAGCACGTGGAGCACACTGACGTCGTGCTTCTGCGCCCGCAGCGTCGCGAGCGCGCGCAGCGTCTTGTCGTCGGTGTCGAACAGATCCGACGCGAGCACGATCAGGCTGCGACGTCGCCGCGATAGCTCGGCGATGCGTTCGAGCGCAGCCGCGGGCGACTCGTCGCCGACGCCGCCCTTCGTCATCAGCTGGTCCATGACCGACAGCAAGTCATGCAGGTGCGTCGACCGCGCTCGCGGTGGCACGAGCGTCTCGATCTTGCGATCGCCGCATGCGAGCAGGCCGACCTTGTCCTGCTGCTGGATCACGAGATACGCGAGCGCGGCGAGCGCGAGCCCCGCATACTCGAGCTTCGCGATGCCACCGCCCGCGAACGTCATCGACGCCGACGCGTCGAGCACGAGGTAGACGGTGAGCTGCGACTCTTGCTCGTACTGTTTGACGTAGTAGCGATCGCCTTTCGCGTACGCGCGCCAGTCGATGTGGCGCAGCTCGTCGCCGGGCGAGTACTCCTTGTGCTCGGAGAACTCGACGGACGAACCGTGCACGCTCGCGCGGTGCAGGCCCGACAGCGCGCCCTCGACGATGACGCGCGCCTTGATCGGAAGCGAGCCTAGTCTCGCGAGCTGCGCAGGATCGATCTTCTGCTGCAGCATCGAGTGCGCCTATGGCGTGACGACGGACAGCAGCCGGTCGACGAGCTCACCGGCGCGCTGCCCTTCGGCCTCGGCGCGATAGTTGAGGATCAGGCGGTGCTGCAGCGTCGGACGCGCGAGCGCAGCGACGTCCTCGATCGCGACGGCGAACCGGCCGTCGAGGATCGCGCGCGCCTTCGCGGCGAGGATCAAAAACTGCGACGCGCGCGGACCCGCGCCCCACGACACCGCGTCGCGGATGAACGGCGGCGCGTTTGGCGCCGACGGCCGCGTCGAGCGCGCGAGCGCGACCGCGTACTTCACGACGTGATCGGCGGCTGGCACGCGACGCACGAGCTCTTGGAGCTGCAGGATGCGCTGCGGCGACAGCACGCGCGACAGCTCCGGGCGATGGTCGCTCGTCTGCTGGCGCACGATCTCTTCTTCTTCGGCCTCGCTCGGATAATCGACATCGACCTGGAACATGAAGCGATCGAGCTGCGCTTCGGGCAGCGGGTACGTGCCCTCTTGCTCGATCGGGTTCTGGGTCGCGAACACGAGGAACGGCAGCGGGAGATCATGCGTCGTGCCGCCGGCGGTGACACGGAACTCCTGCATCGACTGCAGCAGCGCAGCCTGCGTCTTCGGCGGCGTACGGTTGATCTCGTCCGCGAGCACGAGGTTCGCGAACACCGGGCCCTTGAGGAAGCGGAACACGCGCCGACCGGTCGTGTGGTCTTCCTCGAGCACCTCGGTACCGGTGATGTCGGCCGGCATGAGGTCGGGCGTGAACTGGATGCGCTGGAACGTGAGGTTCAGCGTCTCGGCGAGCGTCGAGATCAACAGCGTCTTCGCGAGGCCGGGCACACCGACAAACAGCGTGTGACCACGCGCGAACAGGGCGACGAGCAGCTGATCGACGACGCGGCGCTGGCCGATGATGCGCTTCTCGATCTCGGTGACGATCTGCTTGTGCGCGTCGGCGAGCTCGGCCACCGCCTCGAGGTCGGACCTCGAGGTCGCCGGATCGGACGGGACCGTGGGGTTCACCTCGGTCGTGGCTTCTTGCCGAATAGGAGTAATCGGCATTATGTCGGCGGGCTTGGTCATCTAGTTCTTCAGCTGGTCACACGCGGTCCGCTCCCGGGCAGACCGAGAATCTCC
>DASUFX010000465.1:0-3555 GCA_036274355.1 Kofleriaceae bacterium
GATCGGCGTCGAGCTTTCCACGCCGTTTCGATCGATCGTCTTTGCCCAAAGCAAATCCTCGTAAGTGCCACCGCTGATCGGGTTTACGTTCTGTTCGATCCCGCCGGCGCCGGCCACTGAAACCGAGTACTGAGGCGCATACGTTTCGTCGACCCTGAACGTGCCTTGGCGGTCGTAGAGGTTGAACACATCCACGTACAGCTCCGCGGTAGATCCCTGGGTCAGCTTTCGCTTGTAGCCGAGGTGGAGATCGATCCCGTGCTCGAACTCGGTGCGGCCAATCTGGCCGCGCGGCAGCAAGAACGACTCGTCGGCGCCGTAGAGGTAGTGCGCGCCGAGCGCGTTTTGCGGGATTCCGGACAGCGCACGCACGCGGCCACCGACGGTGAGCACGCTCTCGTTGCCGAGATCGAAGTCGCGGTATGCGTCGAGCTTGATGTAGTGCGGACGATCCTGCGGCAGCTTGCCGGCGCGGTTCGCGAGCAGCTCGATCAGGTCGTACTGCGACGAGATGTTCGGATCGATCTGACCGTTGTCGTACGACACGAGGCCGGGGTAATTGCCGACCGCGCGCGAGTACGTGTACGAGCCCGACAGGTAGAGACCCGAGATGAACTTGCGCGACACCGTGAGCTCGATCGCAGCGTAGTCGCGGCGCGGTTTGTCGAAGATGCGAACGCCCTGGAACATCCGCAGCTGTTCTTCGAGCCGGCCCTTGAGCAGCTTGTCCGTGGTCGTCGCGATCTGATGCACGAGCTTGGCTTCTTCTTCGCGCGACCACTCACCCGGGTTCGCGATCAAATACGTCTGCGCATTGTCGGTCGACACGTCTTCGATCACGCGACCGAGGCGCCGATACTGCAGCACCGCACCGAGGACGACGTTCGACGGCAGCGCAATCTCGCCGCCGAGGAGCGCCTCGTCCATGTACTGCGCCTTGATGCCAGGCGCGATCAGCGTGCCGTTCGCGCCGATCATCGTCTCGCTCTCGGGTGTCTTGCCGAGGCAGGTTGCGCCGTCGACTTGGCCGAGCTTCGGATCGATCGGACCACACGACGCCGGCGAGTACGTTTGCTGCAACGTGACCTCGCCGCCGAACGAGCGGTCGTTGATGTCCATCGGGATGCCTTCGTAGTAGCGCCCCCATGCTCCGTAGATCTTCGACTTCGCCTCGCCCGACGGATCCCAGATCGCACCGAGGCGCGGCGACCAGTTGCCGCGTAGCTTCATCGCGGTGTCACCGAGTGGTTCGCCGGTGAGCGGATTCGGCGTGCCGCGCAGCCGCTCCGCGTAATACAGCCGTTGCTCCTCGTAGCGCATGCCGGCGTTGAACGTCAGGTTCTGCAGCGGATGCCACGAGTCCTGGAGGTACGCGCCCCAGTTGACGGAGTGACCCTCGACACGCGTCGACGGATCGTCGAGCCCACCGAGGTAGCGGCACGGCACCAGCTCGCCGCCCATCGACGCGCCGGTGCTCGAGTCGTTCGAGATCGTGCACATCCGATCGAATTTCGGATCGTTCTCGCCGGGTCGCGCGAGCTCGGCGTAGCGGTTCACCTGGATCGAGTTGCCAAGGTTCTGGATGAGCGCGCCGCCGGAGTAGAGCCGCGCCTTCGTCTTGCGGTTGTCCTCGAAATCGAGGCCGCCTTTGAGCTCGTGCGTGCCGGCCGCCTTGATGCGATGGAGGAGGCCGAAGCGACCGGCGCGCCGTTCTTCGAGATCGCGCGCGAGCGGACCGGGCCCGCCGACCGCATATGCGTTGAAGTTGTTCGGGCAGTTCGTGATCAGTGGATATTTATCGTTCGGGTTGCCGGGAAAATCCTGGCACCCGGCCGCCGTCGCCGCGGACTCGCCGCCGAGTGCGGCCATCTTCACGAGATCCACGCTGTACAGCTGCTGGAGCGGCACGTCGTCATAGGCCGGGTCGATCGAGCCGCTGTTCGCCGTCGAGCGGTGCCAGGCGCCGAGCGCTTCGATCTCGGTCGCGCCCTTGTTGAGCTTCGACGTCCAGCGCGCGGCGGTGTCGGTGGTGAGGCCCCACGTGCGCGTGCCTGTTGCCGGTAGACCGAACAACGCTGGGCTCTCGCTCTTGTTCGGCACCGCGATCAGGCTGAGCTGGAGTTGATCGTCGGGTGTCGCCGCGACGTTGATCTTCGTGATCACCTGCGCCGACTTCGCGGTCGCGCTGCGCACCTCGCGATCGATCTCGTCGGTGATGTAGAAGCCGGTCTTCGGATCGACGTCGGGATCGGTGTCGGCGTTCGCCGGCGAGCACGTCGAGAGCTCACCGTTGTCCATGCGTACACGGCAGTCGGTCTGGCTCTTCGTCACGCGCGTGTAATTGGTACGCGCGAGTTGCGGTGCCATGCCGATGTAGAACCACGCGCGCTTCTTGATGATCGGACCGCCGAGCTCGAAGCCAAAGTGCCCGTTGTACGCGTTGTCGCCGGTGACATCGATCGACGACGCATTGCTCGGCGCGGCATCTCGCTTCGCCGTCAAGAAGCCGGGCGTTACGACGCCGAACACCGAGCCGCGAAACTCGTCGGTGCCGGAGCGTGTGACGATGTTGACGACGCCGCCGGTCGAGCGGCCATACTCGGCGTTGTAGCCACCGCTAACGACCTGCACCTCGTGGATGAAGTCGTTGAGCAGTGACGTGCCAACGTCGCCGTAGGTCAGGCCGGTGATGTCGATGCCGTCGACGAGATAACGATTCTCGAGCGCCGATGAACCTGACACCGCGATGCCGACGCCGTCGTTCTGCGTACCGGCGACGTTGCGCAGAGTCGCCTCGAACGTCGGCCCGGTCGGCAGACTCTCGATCGCCTTGCGGCCGATCCGCGTCTCCTTCGCTTGCGACACGATGTTGATCGGTGGCGGCGACCCGTCGATGAACACGGCCTCACCAATTTTCAGTGGGTGAAACAGTGACGTGACACCGTTCGCGCTGACGACGATGCCGCGGCGGACCGCTCTCGTCGTGTCGAACTCGAACACGACCTCGTACGTGCCGGGGATGAGCTCGGTGATCTTGTAGTTGCCGTTCTCGTCGGTATTCGTGACCTGCGAGCCGATCGTCACGGTCACGCCGGGAAGAGCGAGGCCAGTATCCTTGTCGGTGACGCGGCCTTGCACGGCACCCGTCGTGATCGATTGTGCGCTCGCGGTTGCAACGCCAAGCACCAGAAGCAAACACCACACTGCGTTTCGCATCCCCTCACCGATAAAGGACAGAAACGCTCCGAGACACGACGCGACGATCAAGACCTGTCACACACTGCGTGCGACACTCGCGAAAGTGTCGCAGCGACTTCATGCGCTGACCGAAGACATCACCGGTTGCCGCAGGTGCAGTCGGCTCGTGCGTTGTCGCGAGAAAGCGGCGCGCGAGATTCCGAAACGCTTTACCGGCCAGACGTATTGGGCGCGGCCGATCAGTGGCTTCGGCGATCCGCGCGCGCGTCTGCTCGTCGTCGGTCTCGCGCCGGCGGCACATGGTGGCAATCGCACCGGCCGCGTGTTCACCGGTGATCGCTCGGGCGACTGGCTCTA
>DASUFX010000466.1:0-6179 GCA_036274355.1 Kofleriaceae bacterium
GGCGTTCCTCACGCATCCGACGTTCAACCGCTACGACTCCGAGCACGAGATGCTGCGCTATCTGCATCGGCTCGCCGAGAAGGACCTGTCGCTCACGACGTCGATGATTCCGCTCGGCTCGTGCACGATGAAGCTCAACGCGACTACCGAGATGATTCCGGTGACGTGGCCCGAGTTCGGTCGCATGCATCCGTTCGCGCCCGCCGAGCAGTGGGGCGGCTATCGCGCGATGTTCGAGCAACTCGAGGGCTGGCTCGCCGAGATCACGGGCTTCGCGGCGGTGTCGCTGCAGCCGAACTCCGGCGCGCAGGGCGAGTACGCGGGCCTGCTCGCGATTCGCGCCTATCACAACGCGCGTGGCGACAAGCACCGCACGGTCTGCCTGATTCCGCAGAGCGCGCACGGCACGAACCCGGCGAGCGCGGTGATGCCGGGCATGCAGGTCGTCGTCGTCGCCACAGCGGCCGACGGCACGATCGATCTCAAGGACCTTCGCGCGAAGGCGGAGCAGCACAGCAAGAATCTGTCCGCCATCATGGTCACGTACCCGTCGACACACGGCGTGTTCGAAGAGGGCATCACCGAGCTGTGCGCGATCGTTCATCAGCACGGCGGTCAGGTGTACATGGACGGCGCGAACATGAACGCGCAAATCGGTCTCACCCGGCCGGCAGAGTGCGGCGCCGACGTCTGTCATCTTAACCTTCACAAATCATTTTGTATTCCGCACGGCGGCGGCGGTCCGGGCATGGGCCCGATCGCGGTCGCCAAGCACCTCGCGCCCTATCTGCCCGGCCATCCGCTCGCGCCGCCGGCGAGCCAGCCCGTGGGCCCGGTGTCGGCGGCGCCGTGGGGCTCGGCATCGATTCTGCCGATCTCGTTCGCGTACATCGCGATGATGGGCGAGCCCGGTCTTCGCCGCGCGACGGAGATCGCGATCCTCAACGCGAACTACCTCGCGAAGCGACTCGGCACGCATTACCCGGTGCTCTACACGGGCCGCGAAGGACGCGTCGCGCACGAGCTCATCCTCGACTGCCGTGGCTTCAAGAAGACGGCGAGCATCGAGGCCGAAGACATCGCGAAGCGCCTCATGGACTACGGCTTCCACGCGCCGACGATGTCGTTCCCGGTGCCGGGCACACTGATGGTCGAGCCGACCGAGAGCGAAAGCAAAGCCGAGCTCGATCGGTTCGTCGAGGCGATGATCGCGATCCGGCAAGAAATCGCCGCCATCGAGAGCGGGCAGATGGACAAGGTCAACAACCCGCTCAAGAACGCGCCCCACACGGCAGCCGCCGTCGCGAGCACCGAGTGGGATCGCCCGTACACGCGCGAGCAAGCCGCCTATCCGGTGCCGTATCTGCGCACGCACAAGTACTGGCCGCCGGTCGCGCGCGTCGACAACGCGTATGGCGATCGCAATTTGGTCTGCGCCTGCCCGCCGGTAGACGCCTATTAGGCTGCTTTAAGGCATAGTACGGGGCAATGGACCTCGTCGGCCTGGTGGCGGTGCTCGGCGCTTTTGCGGTGCCGCTCTATGCACTGCGTGCGCGCCATGAAGAACGCAAGCGCCGGCTCGAGCTCGAAGCAGGCAAGGGCGGTGGCGGCGAAGACGCCGAGACGCTGCGCGAAGAGAATCGCCTGCTCCGCGAGCGCGTCGAGAACCTCGAGTCGATCGTGTGCTCGGTCGACTTCGAGCTGAACCAGAAAGTCGCCAAGCTGATCGACGAGCAACGGTCGTTGGTGCTCGCGCCTGGGAACCCTGGCCCGATGCACCCCAAGGGTACTTCCTCGCCTGGCGGCTCGGGGGCGCACGTCGCAGCTGCGCAGGCGGACGCAAAGTCCGACGCCAAACCAAACCCCGAGGCGCTCGACCGCACCGCGACCGCGCACGGTGTGAAGCCGTCGCTGACGACGACGCTCGAGCCCGGCCAAGTGCTCGCGCAGCGCTATCGCGTGCAGCGCTTGCTCGGCAAGGGCGGCATGGGCGCGGTCTACCTGGCCGACGACGAGGTGCTCGGCGAGCTCGTCGCGCTCAAGGTCATCTCGAGTGCATTCGCCGCCGACGAGCAGGCGATGATCCAGCGGTTCCGTCGCGAAGCGGCCGCGGCACGTAAGGTCAGCTCGCCGGCCGTCATCCGCATTCACGATCTCGGCGAAGCGCGGCCGGGCCTGCTCTATCTGTCGATGGAGTACTTCGCCGGTCGCACGCTCGCCGATGTGATCGCCCAGCGCGGCATCGTGCCGATCAAGGACGTGCAGGACATCCTGCAGCAGATCGGCAGCGGTCTCGAAGCGGCGCACCAAGCGGGCGTCGTCCATCGCGACCTCAAGCCCAGCAACGTGCTCGTCGGTGAGCGCGGCGCAGTCAAGATCATCGACTTCGGCCTCGCAACGACCGGCCTCGCCGACGGCCTCACGGCAACCGGCGCGATCCTCGGCACGCCGCACTACATGGCGCCCGAACAGGTCCGCGGGAAAGCCGTCGACGTGCGCACCGATATCTACGCGCTCGGTGCGCTCGCGTATCACCTCGTGTGCGGGCGTCCGCCGTTCTCGGGCGACAACGCGATCGCGATCGGTTTCGCGCATCTTTCCGAGGCGCCGGCACCACCCCGCCAGCTGCGCAAGGACTGCCCGGCGAAGCTCGAAAGCGCGATTCTCGCCGCGCTCGCGAAGAGCCCCGACGAGCGGCCGTCGAGCGCGAAGGCTTTCCTCGACAAAGCGTTCGCCGCGAGTGCTGCGTGAACCGCCTCGCGTTGATCGTCGCCATCGACGCGCTCGCGGGATGCTGGGGCGGCGGCAAGCCACCCGACGCACTGTCGAACGCGAACCACACGCCTGCCGCACGCCGCACATTCGAGATGCGACTCGATGGTGTCGGCCCACTCGGTTGGAAGTCGGAAGCAACCGAGGCGGCGCTGCGGATCGCGCTGCCCGAGCTCACGATCAAGACGAACGACCTCGGTGCCGAAAGCGGCATCGTGTTCGACGTGTTCGATGGCACGGAGAAGCTGATGTACGTCGTGCCCGACGAACAGGAGCGCGACGAGACCGGCACTCACCACTACGACAAGACGATCTTTTCGATCTTCGCGACGAGCCCGCGGATCAGCGTCAGTGGTCACTCGTGGCGCGTCGGCTATCCGCTAGAGAACGCGAACGACCTCATGGGCTGCGAGTGCTGGGGTGAAGGCGAGGTGACCGCGTGCACGATCCGCGCGCATCTCGCCGTGATCTTCGAGGAGAACTGCGAGGTCGCGCGCGATGCTGGCCCGCAGGCGATGGTCGGCCACAAGATCGGCCGCATCATGTGGAAACGCGTCGCAGACGATTAGCCGTCGACGCGCGCAGCGTGGCTAACCGTAGGTCGGCGCCCAGGGAACGTCCCGAGCCGGGATCCGTTCCTCAGCCCTGCGCATCTTCAGAAAACGGACGAGATAGCGCAGACCGATCGCGGTTGCGAGCACGCCGAGCGCAACCCCGCCACGCTTGGGTCCCACTCTGCGCGAGAGCGCTCTCGTCCGACAGCCGAGACGGTCCGCGTAACGTGCTGTCGTGTCGCCGGCATGGCTGAGCATATGTTGGAGCTTCGTTTTCTTGTGCCTCATGGAGGCAAGTCCTTGCAGCTCATGTTCCGGGCGCGTTCGCACGCGGCACGAGCCGGTAGTGAGCGACGCGCCACTCGCTCCCGCGCGCGTAGCCGAACACTCCGCACACGCGAGAAAGAACACGCGCCAGCGCTGATACGCGCGGCGACCGAGCAACGCTTCGACGGCGGCGCGCTCGCGCACGAGGTTCGCGTACCACGCCTCGGCAGTCCGCGCGTAGTGCGTGCCGTCGACGAGCCATCGCTCGGCGATCCGCACGTCGCGCTGAACTGTGGCAACAGATCCGCGCTCGGCATGATTCCGCCGGTGAAGAACTCGCGCGCCATCCAGTCGGTGCTGCCGTTGTCATCGAACGGATATGCGAAGCGACGGTGCGCGAACACGTGCACAACAGCGCACCATCGGGCCGCAGCCACGTCGCGATCCGGCGCAACAGCATCGCGTAGTTGCGCACGTGCTCGAACATCTCGATCGACACCACGCGATCGAAGCTCACAGCCGGAAGGTCGAGCGTGCGGACGTCGGCGGTGCGCACGGTGACAAGACGGCCGGCGGTGGCGCCGGCGGCCGGACCTGGTTCGACGGCTTCGACTACGCGTCGGCATCGATCGGTGCCGACACGCCAGCAACCTGACGGTCGTCAGACGACCGCGATGCGGGAGATCGTGGCCTGGTAGGTGCCAATCGCGACGTACGCGGTGACCGCTACCACCACGAGTGCGATTGCGAATCGAATCGCCGGACGGGCACTATCTCGCCCACGCAGATACAGCTCGAGGATCGCGAGCGGCAACAGGTACACCGCGAACGCGAAGACGTAGTTCATCGGGCCGCTCATCTCGCCGTTCGTGCCGGCGCCATCAGCGAGCACGGCCCATCCAGCGTAGGCGACACGGACGAAGAGCCCCGGGCCGTTCGCGACCACGAACGTGCGGAGCGCCCAGCGACGGTGGCTAGCGATGTCGCGTCCGCGCGCCGTACGCCACGCAAGCGTAGTGAACACCAGGGTAAGGACCGCATTGAGACTGACGGCGCACGAGTGGATGACGTCGAAGCTGGCGTGGCGCACCCAGACCATGTAGAGCCCGCTCGCGCCGACCGCGGTGGTCGCCAGCAGGAAGGCGCGTCCAACCCAGCGATGCACCGCGCTCGCGCGCGCTCGGATCTGCGGAACGAGTTGGACGATGCCGCCGAACGTGACCACAGCAGCGAACAACACGTGCGCAGCGAAGCTGAAGTTTCCGACGGTGTCGCCCCGAATGTATCCGCGAAACAGCGGCTTGTTCATCCAGTCTTCGAAGTGGCCGGAGACGGTCGAAGCACCGTAGAGCGCGACCACGTAGTACATGAACAGCCACTGGCCGACGAGGGTCACGGTGAACCAGCAGCCGACCGCAACCCGCAGGATCGAATCCGCGAGGCGCAGCTTGTCGACGGTGACCTCCGTGGAACGGGTCGCGGGCGGGCTCAGCGCCGAGACGTCGGGCCGCATGTGCATCCGGTACCACGGCCTTCGCGCGAGGGTTCCGCTGGTGCAACGAGTGGTGGTCTGGATGCAACGAGCGGTGCAACGAGCAGTGCAACGAGTGGCAGTCTGGATGCAACGAGCGGTGCGCGATGCCGGGCATCGTTGGCTATAGTGGATGCGTGTTGCGCCGCCTCGCGATCCCGCTCGTGGCGTGCGGGCTCCTCGGCCTGCTCGACACCGCCCACTACGGCTACTACCTGCACGACAGTGGCCAGGGCATCGATGTCGTGCACGCGTTCCTCCGCGAGTCGCCGGCGTGGTTCGTCTGGGCGCTAGCCGTTCCGGCGGTGCTCTGGTGGGGCGAGCGCTTTCGTCTGGAATGGCCGCCTCGAATCCGCGATGTGTTCGCGCACCTGGCGGGCGCCGCAACGGCCGTGCTGATCTTCGGCCTGTTTCCCACTCTGGCCGAGCACGCATTCGGCTATGCGCGGCCGACACAACCCCTGTGGGACGACGTGACCGGGGGCTTCGCGTATCAGGCTCCGAAGGGCGCGATCACGTACGTCGCGACGCTGGGATTCGGCTATGTCGCGGCGCACGCCGAGCGTTCGCGTCAGCTCCTGCAGCTGCGCATCGAGCTGTCGAAGGCCCAGCTGACAGCGCTGAGGATGCAGCTCAATCCGCACTTCCTCTTCAACACGCTGCACACCATCGGCGCGCTGGTGCGTGACGGGAGCTCGATCGGCGCAGTCGAGATGATCGAGAAGCTCGGCGACGTTCTGCGTCGCGTGCTGCGAGCGGATGGGGACCTAGAGGCGCCGCTCCGCGAAGAGATCGAGCTCTTGCGTGCGTACCTCGAGATCGAGCAGGTGCGCTTCGGCGATCGCCTGCAAGTGGCGTGGCGGCTCGATCCGCTGAGCGAATCGCTGCCGGTGCCACCGCTCATCCTACAGCCTCTGGTCGAGAATGCACTGCGCCACGGCTTGTCTCGGCGCGCGCGGCCCGGCTCGCTGATGATCTCGTCGCGGATCCAGGACGAACGACTGGAGCTCGTCGTCACCGACGACGGCGAAGGTCTGCCGGCGGATCTCGAGGCA
>DASUFX010000467.1:0-3306 GCA_036274355.1 Kofleriaceae bacterium
GTTCGGGCCGGATGGAGTGGACTTGCGCTGTGCGCTCGGCGTGGCCGCGGCCGTGGGTGGGCGCGAGCCCGTCGGCGAACGGCCGAGGACCGGGTTGGTGACGCGGTCTTCCGGGGCGACCGGAGCTTTGAGCTGGCGATAGCTCTCGAGCTTGGCCGTCTCTTCTTCGATCTCGCGGCCGAACGTCTTCTTCATCCAGCCCGCGAGGTCTTTTCGCGAGTAGAACTCGCCCGCGGTGTAGACAAACGCTTGGAGCTCGTCGTGCAGATCGATCGCGTTCTGGTACCGCTCCTCGGGATCCTTCGCGAGCGCTTTGAGCACGATGCGCTCGAGCTCGTCGGGGATGCGGCGGTTGTACGTCGACGGCGGCAGGATCTCGACGTTGCGAACCTTTTCGAGCGTCGAGAAATCGCTCTCGCCGACGAACAAGCGCTCGCCGGTGAGCAGCTCGTACAGCACGATGCCGCACGAGAACACGTCGCTGCGGCGATCGACGGGGATGCCGCGCACCTGCTCGGGCGACATGTAGCCGAACTTGCCCTTGAGGATTCCGGCTTGCGTCTTGGAGCCTTTGCCCGCGGCTTTCGCGATGCCGAAATCGATCAGCTTCACTTCGCCTTCGAACGAGACGAGCACGTTCTGCGGCGACACGTCGCGATGCACGAGGTGCAGCTCGCGACCGGCTTGGTCACGCTTGTTGTGCGCGTAGTCGAGGCCTTCGCAGACCTTCATTACGACGAAGCACGCTTGCGAGACCGGCATCGGATCGCCGAGCTGGCGGCAGCGATCGAACATCGCGCGCAGGTCACGTCCGTGAACGTGCTCGAGCGCGATGTAGTAGCTGCCGTCGACGACACCGAGGTCGAAGATCTGCGCGATGTTCGCGTGATTGAGCTGCACCGCGAGCTTCGCTTCCTCGATGAACATGCGGATGAACTCTTTGTCCTCCGCGATGTTCGAGAGAATGCGTTTGACCGCGACGAGCCGCTCGAAGCCTTCGACACCGAACGCTTTCGCGCGGAACACCTCGGCCATGCCCCCGGTGTTGATCCGCTCGAGTAGGTAGTATTTGCCGAAAGGCGTCGGCTTCTTCACGTTGCGTTTACCCGGAGCGATGCGCGCGACATCGCTACTGTCTGGGACCCTATCCGAATTCGAGTCCTTGGGCCACAAGAGCTTTATCCCCCGATGGGCCGTAGTGGTACATCGGGGATCGTCGGAATTACTAGCTAATTCTGCGTTAGCGCTTGCGCTGGTTCCATTGTCGAGGCGCGTCGCGCCGGGAGGTAACCGCCGAGCACCGCGAATCCGGCCGCGCAGGCCAATCCGCCCATCCAGATCCACCACTTGAAGTTGAACCAGGTCGCGGGCTTATACGGGAATCGCGGGAGGTAGTGGGCGGATGCGTAGTCGATCCCGGAGGCAATCGCGACGCCGAACAAGACGCCGAGGCAGCCGCCGATCAGGCCGATCAACGCAGCTTCACCAAGGACAACCATCCGTACGTCGCTTTGCGTGGCGCCGACCGCGCGCAAGAGTCCGAGCTCGCGCCGCCGTTCGGTGACCTGCATGAAGAAGTTGTGCGCGATGTTGATCGCGCTGATGCCGATGATGATCAGCGAGATCAGCACGAGCACGAGCCGGATCACGAACAGCACCGTCGCGAACTTCTCGCCGAGCGAATCCTCGAGCCGGAGATCGAGCGTGTCTTGCAGCCACTGCGCGAACGGCGCGATCTGATTTCGGTCCTTGAGCGTGACGATGATCGACGAGTACGTCGTCGCCGCCTCGTGCCCCATGAATTCGTCGTTCCAGCGCTGGATGTACTGGATCGGCATCGTCATGCCGATCGGCATCGCCTTCTGACTGACGCCGACGAGCACGCCCTCGACGCGACGTGGCTTCCGTTTGATCGTGGTGTTGCTGCCCGCGATCGTCGTCTGGCCGAGGCCGATGGAGAACCGCATCGCCGACAGGCCGCCACGCTGGGTGACCCATTTGACGAAGTCAGTCTCGACGATCGGCAGGCCGTGCGACTTCGCGAACTGGCCGTTGTAGAGCTCGATCATCGTCGGCGACATCACGATCGGCACGCGATGCTCGCAGCGCGCCGTGGTGTCGTCGCAGTAGTAGCGATCAGGGTCCGGGCACGGATTGAAGTACTCGCCGTTCTTGCCCGCGATCGGCGCGATGGTCGGCCCCGACGGGGTCGCGCTGCCAGCACCCGCGCCCGCCGCACTGCCTGCGGCCGAGCCTGCAGAGCCGGTAGCGACCGCGGAACCAGAACCCGTGGTGCCTGACCCTGTAGCCGCTGCCGCGGAACCAGAACCCGTGGTGTCTGACCCTGCAGCCGCGGACGGCGTATCGCCCCACCCGCTCGGCACCTGGTTCTGCTTGTCCTTGCGCGGCGCCTTCGGCGACTGGATCACCTCGTCGTCCTCGGTGCGCGGCGGCGGCACGCACGCGACGCGATGCGGATCGTTCTCGTTGTCGGGCCCCATCCAGTCGCGGAACAGCTCTTTGGTGCGCTCGTCGTCCTGGACGAACTTCGGATCGACGCCATCCGCGAAGCCGCCGACCTCGAACTTGAGGTCGTTGCCCTCGAAGTTGCCGCGGCCGAATGCCGGGAACGCGAGGTTCATGCGCGGAATTGCCAGCGACACTTCGGGGCGCGTGAGGATCGTCTTGACGATGTTGTCGTCGAGCTTCTTGCTGATGTCCTTGCCGAGCAGCGATGCGCGCGGCGCGACGACCTGCACCTGCTCGAGCGGGAAAATCTTCTCGAGCACCGCAGCGACTTGTTCGGTCGACGCGAGGAACACGACGAACGTCGAGATGCCGATCACGATGCCAAACGCCGACAGCGCGAAATGCCGCGGGCTGCGCATTGTGTTCGATGCGACCATTTTCGCGAGATTGCCAACGGGCATCATGCGGGACCTGCCTGCGCCGCGAGCGCTTCATCCGTGGTCTCGACGAGCATGCCGTCGCGCATCGCAATCACGCGCTTGGCCACGCTCGACACGCGTCGTTCGTGGGTGACGATGAGCAGCGTCACGCCATCCTTTGCATTGAGCTCGCGGAAAAAATCGATCACTTCGCGGCCGGTCTCGCTGTCGAGGTTGCCGGTCGGCTCGTCGCACAACAGCAAGCTCGGCGACGAGAACAGTGCGCGCGCGATCGCGACGCGTTGCTTCTGACCGCCCGACAGCTCGCCGGGCCGGCGATTCGCGAAGTCCGAGAGCCCGACGCGGCGAAGTGCCTCGCGGCCGCGACCCTGCACGTCGCGGTTGTTCTTCGAGAACG
>DASUFX010000468.1:0-2293 GCA_036274355.1 Kofleriaceae bacterium
ACACCGGCAATGCCGAGCACCGTCGCGATGGTTGCATCGCGCCGTGCCGCGTCCGCTTTCTCCTGCGCGGCTGCGTCCGGGCAGGTCTTCGTGTCGCCGTTGCAGTTCGAGCTGTTCCAGTTGACCTTCGCGAGGATTCCGAACACCGCGCTGGCGCCGAGCACCGCAACGCCACCGCCGGTAACCGCGAGCGCGATCTTGCGCCGCGTCGACATCGTGTGCTCGACCGTCGCCTCCTCGAGCTCCGTCGGGTTTGCGACGAGCATCGGCACCACGGCCTGTTGCTTCTCACCGTCGACGATGTCGACCGTCGTCGTCCACTTCGTGTAGCCGCGCGCGTCGGCGACGATCACGTGCGGGCCGGCATCGATCGGCAGCGACGTGTCGAGCGCCGCCGCGGGCTGCACGACGCCGTCGATCGTCACTTCGAGGCCGGTCACCGTCTTCGCCGCGGTCGTATCGATCGCGAGGTGGGCCAGCTTGGCCTCGAGCTCCGTCGCTTTCTCGCGGGCCGCCTGTGCACGTTCGGCATGGCCTTGCCGATCCGCGATGGCCGCCGAGTCGCGATACGCGGCCCACGCGCTCGCGAGCTTGCCGACCTTCTCGTAACACGCGCCGAGCAGGCCGCGCGTCGACGACATCGCCGACAGCTTGAAGCTCGCTTCGAGCTTCGCGCACGCTTCGCCATACTTGCCTTCGGCGAACAGCGTCTTGCCTTCGTCGAACAGCGCTTTCGCCGCCGCGTCGTCCGCATACGCGGGCGCCACGCTCGCGAGCACCGCGATCACGATCGCGACCGCTCTCACGTGCCGTCTCCGTACAAGCATTCGAAGTCGTCCTTCGCGCATTTCTTCTTTGCCGGCTCCTGCTTGGGCTCCGTCTTCACCGGATCTTGCTTCGGCTCGGTCTTCGCCGGGTCCTGCTTCGGATCGATCTTCGCCGTATTCGTCTTCGGATCCTTCTTCTTGATCGGCCTTTGCTTCGGATCTGGTTTCGGCGGATCCGCTGGGTCGGCTGCGACAGCGACAGCCGCGTCGGGCGCAGGTGGCGGCGTCGCGACCACGGCACCTGCATCAATTTGTGGCGTCTGGTCGGCTGGTTTCGCGACCGGAGTGGCCGCAGCCGGCGTGCTCTTGCCGCCACGCTGCGTAGCGATCACGACCGCGCCGGCGACCATCGCGATCGCGAGAGCGCCGATCACCACGGCCGCGGGGCGCCACTTCTTGCGTGCGATCACGCTCGGGGAGTCTTTGGTTGCGAGCAGCGTGTTCTCGGTGCCGACCTTGAGCGATTTCTCGACGGGCGTACCGACCGCGAGGTTGCCCTTCGGTGGCGTGATCGCGCCAATCGTGTCGGACATCGCATCGGTCATCCGCTTGCGCCGGCCGCTCGCCGCCATCTGGGCGCTCGTCCGCAGGCCGGGCAGCGTATCGACGAACTGCACGCCCGCGAGATTGCGCAGCGCTTCGCGTAAGCGCACGCGCAGCACCGTGGCATCCGAGATCCGCTTGCTGATGTCGCGCTCGAGCGTCTCGTCGACGAGCTCGATGAACGGTTCCGGCGCATCGGCGCGCTTCTTCGTGATCGGTGCGGCCTTCGAGTGACAGATCTTGTAGAGAATTGCAGGCAGGTTGTCGGCGTCGAACGGCACCTCGCCGGTTGCCATCTCGTAGAGGATGGCGCCCATCGCCCACACATCGCTGTGAGTGCCGACATCCTCCGCTCGTCCCTCTGACTGCTCCGGAGACATGTATGCCGGCGTGCCGAGCAAACGTGCATCCGTCGTGACCAGGCTCTTCGAATCACGCACCTTCGAGACGCCGAAGTCGAGCAGCTTCACGCGCTCGTCACCCGAGTCATCCTGCGCGAGGAAGATGTTCTGTGGCTTGAGGTCGCGATGCACGATGCCGTTCGCGTGCGCGACCGACAGTGCGGCGAGCACTTGATCCGCGATGCGTGCGATCTGCGGCCAGCGCAGCGGACCTTCTTTGATGCGCTCGCCGAGATCCTCGCCGTGCAGATACTCCATCACCATCGCGGGCGAGCCGTCGGCCAGCGATTCCCAGTCGATAACCTCGACGATATTCGGGTGTTTGATCTTCGCGATCACGTCGGCTTCGCGACGGAATCGCAGCAGCACTTCGGGGTTCGCCGCCGCGTCGCCGGTCAGTGTCTTGAGTGCGAACTGACGGCCGAGCCGCGTATTGCGAACCTCGTAGATCGCACCCATGCCGCCCTTGCCGATCAGGCGCACGATCTCATAGCGACCGCCGACGACAGTGCCGATCAGCGG
>DASUFX010000469.1:0-3737 GCA_036274355.1 Kofleriaceae bacterium
AGGCGTCGCTCCCACGCGCCCCGTCGAATTGACTGGCTACCTGGCTGAGGCGATCCTTATGCCGTGGGGAAACGCTTCTTCGCGGTGGTCGTGGTTATCGCCTCGGCCTGCACCGCGTTGCACTACTCGACCGCCTACCAAGAGTCGGTCGTCGTCTCGCAGTCCAGCTACACGTTTCCGGGGCCAGGATCTCAGCCGTTCACGATCAGTGCGGGCGGCTCGGGCGCGGACGACAATCTGGTCAACGTCCGGCTCGAGCCCAACTGCAGCACGTCGGTGTGGTCGCTGTGGCTCGACCCGACGAAGCCGTTCCCCTATCGTATCTGTGGCGGCGCGATCCTGAATTTCAACGCGAGCGGCAGCGGCACGTCGGTGTGCCCGACGACGTACACGTTCTACGCGAACTTCAACGCGTCGCTCCCCGGTCTGTCGACGTGCGCGGTGGCGATCGATACGATGAGCAACCTCGGCAGTAGCAGCGAGACCCAGTACATCAACCTGTCGGGCTCGGGCAGCGGCGTGAGCGGTATCTCGGCGATGCCGAGCTCGATCGACTTTGCCGACGTGCAGATCAACACGACGAGCACCGCGTCGTCAGTGACGGTCAAGAACCTCAGCCTGGTCAGCGGCACCACCGTGACGGGTACGCTGACCGGCACCGGGTTCGTCGTGACCGGCAGCTACACGAGCTTCGGCCTCGGCCCCGGTTCGTCGGTCAGCTTCCCGGTGACCTGCCATCCGACTGTTGTGGGTCCGCTGACCGGCAGGCTCGAGTTCGCCGGCGCTGGCTCGTCGGCCGGCACGAAGCTCGACTGCAACGGTATCGACTCGACGGTGACGATCGCGCCCTCGCAGATCAACTTCGACCCGACGCTCGTCGGTCGCGCGCCGCCGCGCAAGACGGTGGGCATTTCCGGTGCCAGCACCGCGGTGATCGAGAACGTGTCCCTCGACTCGGCGGCGCAGATGGCGGGCGTGACGATCACGATGAACCCGCAAGGCCAGCAGGTCGGCGGCGGCAAGACGATCGAGCTCGACTACTCCGCGATGACAGCGCACGAGGCCGGGCCGCTCGGTACGCTGTCGGTTAAAGTCTCGGTTGATCAGAACCCGCGCATGGTGAACCTCGCCGGTACGGCACTCATCGGCGGCGTGGGCACGAATCCGGCGACCGTCGAGTTCGGCGCGGTATGTGCGGGCAGCAAGGTGATGAAGGACGTCGAGGTCTACGCGAACGAGGCTGGCGACGTTTCGATCGTGTCGCTGACGAAGCCGGCCGCGCCGTTCGATGCGATGGCGGTCGAGCCGCTGCCGAAGATGGTCATGGGCGGTCACTCGGGCCCGAGTGTCACTGTTCGCGCGTCGCTGATGCCAACCGGTGCGGGCGAGGTTCGCGACGCGTTCGCACTCGTCAGTAACGTACCGAACCACGATCCGTACGAGGTGCAGCTGCACGGCACCGGGCTGGCCAGCGGCATCGCGGCGACGCCGGACCTCGTGCACTTCGGTACCGCAGCGGCTGGTACGACGACATCGATCAAGGAAGTGCAGTTCACGAACTGCGGAACCTCGGACTTGATGTTCAACGGCGCGGCGCTCGCCGGTCGCGACCACGGCGAGTTCACGATCATCGGCGCGAATCCGCCGCGCGTACTGCATCCGACGGAGTCCGAGATCATCATGGTCGTGATGCAGCCAGAATCGCCGGGTGAGAAGCAGGCGCAGCTCGTGATCTCGCACGATCAGGGCACCACGCCGGTCGATCTCGACGGTACCGGCGAAGGCGGCGCGAACAAGGAGCGCGAGACGTACTACGCCTGCTCGACGGGGCGGAGCGGCTCGCTGTGGCTCATCGCGCTCGCATTGCTCGCGTTGCGCCGCCGTCGCCGTTGAGCGCGGATTTCCGGGCTAGACTGCCGGCGTGAGCCTAGCCGCGCGCCTGCGAGACCATTTCGCGCGACGTGGCGAATGGTGGTGGGTGCCGGCGTTCTACACGCTCGCCGTGATCTGGATCTATCGCGACCTCTGGCATCAGCATGGCGTCGCGACCGGGCTCGGCTGGGACACGATCGACACGCACGGTCCTGACCTCGACTTCTTCTCGACCGAAATTCGCGAGGGCCGGTTCTCGCTGTGGAACCCGTACGACAAGGGCGGCTATCCGCTGTTCTGCGATCCGGTGTTCGATCGCTACAACCCATTCAACTGGCCGTTCGGAATCATCGGCGCGCTGTTCGGCAGCTCGTGGTGGCTGGTCCAGATCAAGGTGCTCGCGCATCACATCGTCGCCGGTGCGCTCATGCACCTGTTCATGCGCTCGCGCGGGCTCTCGGTGCGGTCGGCGCTGGTCGGTGGCCTCGGGTTGATTGCATCGGCACCGCTGCTCACGCACAAGGCGTCGAACATCCTGTGGCCGCTCGTCTGGGTGCCACTCGTGTGGCTCGCGATCGATTACGCGCTCGCAAGACCGAGCTGGCGGCGTGGTGCGGCGCTCGCGGCGGCACTCGTGCCGTGCATCACCGCGGGCTCGCCACCGGGATTGTTCTACGCGGCGCTTATGATCGCGCCGTATGCGATCTGGCGTGCCGTGACGACGCTGCGGCAGCCCGAGCGACGCACACGCGATGCGCTCGTGCAGCTCGCGATCTGCGTTGGCGTGGCAGCGGTGCTCGCGATGCTCGTCGCTGCGGTGACGGTGTTGCCGACGCAGGAGCTTGTCGCGCTCGGCTCGCGCGATCGATTTGCGCCGCCGGGTCGTGCGTTTGCACTCGCGCTGTCGTTGCCGCTTCCCGCTGCCGCGCGCGGTGTGTTCTGTCGCGGTGCCGGTCTGTTCGAGCTGTACATGGGCGTTGCCGTCGTCGTGCTCGCGGTGATGGCACTCGCAGTGCGGCCACGCTTCGACCGTGGCATCGCGGTCTGTCTCGTGCTGACCGCGTGTCTTGGCATCGTGCTCGCCGCCGGTGCGACAGGCGGCGTGCTGCCATTTCTCGTCGATCACGTGCCCGGTTTCGCGATGCTGCGCGTGCCCGGCCGCTACAAGCTACTCGCCGCGTGGACGCTCGCCGCGAGCGCGGGCTATGGCATCGGCGCGCTCGAGGCGGCGTGGGGCGATCGCGGGTTGCGCCGCCGCGCGCTGATCGTCGCCGGTGTCGCGCTCGTCATAGCGGTGATCTTCGTCGTCGGCTGGGGGCAGCCGGCATCGCCGAAGGATCGACCCGCATGGTGGTCGATCGCGATGACGGCGATCGTTGCGGGCTTCATCGTCGCCGCGGTGTCGGCACCGAAGCGATGGGCAGAAGCGGCGCTCGGTGCGCTCGCGCTGTGTGCGCTGCTCGATGCGCCGGCGTTCACATTCGTGCTGCCGCACGCCCCGCCGGCGTCGGACATCCGCCGCACGCACGACGATGACGACCGCTACATCCCGAGGTTCGAGGGTGCGCGCGATCGGTTTCGCATCTACGACGAGTTCGTGCTCGGCGAGCGCGCGGGTGCGCGACTGCGGCTCCGCGACTTCCGCGGTTATCCAGCGCTCGATCCGATCAGCCTGCGCCGCTACGTCGACGTGCTCGACTACGCGAAGAAAGATTCGGCGATCGTCACCGACTTCAACGTGCGCTGGGCGTTGATCAAGCCGCACTTCCGTTACGGCAGCTCGACGAGCTTCGTGATGCCGAATAGCGTGGCCTTCGAGTCGCGCGGCGATTCGCTGTGGGAGGCAAAGCATCCGGCGCCGCTCG
>DASUFX010000470.1:0-5062 GCA_036274355.1 Kofleriaceae bacterium
CGAGATTCCGCGTCGCACCGCCCTACTCGTCGCCGAGACGAAGGCGAGGGGAGGCCGCGTGATCGCGATCGGCACGACGGTCGTGCGCGCCCTCGAAGCAGCGGCGCATCCGAGCATCGGCAGCTTTCATGCCGGCTCGGGTGTCGCAACGCTGCGGCTGGACGGCAGCTACAAGTTGCGTGTCGTCGACGGTCTCGTCAGCGGCCTGCACGCGCCAGGCGAGAGCCACTTCGATCTATTGAGTGCGTTCGCGCCGCGCGAGCGGCTGACGCGCGCGATCGACCTCGCTGCCCAGCACGGGCTGTCGAGTCACGAGCTCGGCGACGCTTGCCTGATCCTCTGAGTCGTCCGGGCCGCGTCGATTCGGGTACAGTCGGGCGCAGATGTTCTCGTTGAAGGCGCTCGCGATCGTGGTCACTGGCGTGGTCGCGGCCGCAGGCGCTGTCGGCAATGCGCTGTGGGGCCCTCGCGCGAAAGCACGCAAGCGGCTGCAGCGCGGCACCGCGGCAATCGCCGATCGCGAGATCGTCACGCTCGTCGGTACTGTGCGGCAGCGCGGCGAGCTCCTCGTCGCGCCGCTATCCGGGAAGGAATGCGTACTGTTCGAGTCGCTCGGCCACGTCAAAGAGCTGCGGTCAGGTTCGCGCTACGCGGACACGGTCGCGGAGCTACGCCAGCACCAGATGGTGCCGTTCGAGCTAGATACCGGCGACGAAATTGTCGTTGTCGACGGTACGGCCGCGGATCTCGAGCTGCCGCCGACGCCGGTTGTTCCGCGTCGGATCGAGCGCGAGAAAGCATTTCTCGAGGCAGGCGGGCAGCCATTCAAGCTCGTCATCTCGTCCGGCTTCGACGAGACGAGAGTTGCGCCCGGTGACCGGATCGCGGTGCAGGGAATGGCGATCATCGAGCTCGATCCGACCGCTACGGACGAGCGCGGCTATCGCGAGAGCGCGCCGCGCAAGATCCGGCTCGTCGCGCACGACGCGCATCCACTGACGATCGGGCGCGCACGCCGCTGACGGTCAGGCGCGCATACGGTTCAACAGGAGTAGCTGGCCGAGCGACGATGCGACCGCCGCCTCGACGCGCAAGATCGGAGTGCCGAGTGACACCGGCTGGAAGCCGCGCTCGACGAACGTCTCGATCTCGCGCTCGATCCATCCGCCTTCTGGACCGATCGCGAGCACGGTCGGCGCGCGCTTCGTGACGACGCTCTCGATCGGCGGCGCGCTCGGGTGCGCGATGAGTCGCGTCTGGCTCGGGTCGGGATTCGCGAAGCGATCGTCGAGCACCGCCATCAGGCGATCGTGGAGCGTGATCGTGGGCAGGTACGTGGTGGCGCCTTGCTCGGCGCCGAACCGCGCGGCGAGCGCGAGTGCGCCCGGATCGAGACGCGGCGAGCGCAGGTAGCTCTTGTCGACACGCCATGCGTTTGTGAGATCGATACGCTTCACCGCGAACGATGCGACGATTTCAATCGTGCGCGTGATGACCTTGGGGCGCGGCACGGCGAGCAACAGCTCGACATCGAGAGGTTTCGGAGGCGGCTCCGTCAGGTTCAGGCGAAATGTCAGCGCCGAACCGTCGTCGGCGATCACCTCGGCGGTCCCGACCGCGCCGCCGAGTAGACCCGCACGCACCGTCGAGCCAATCTGGACTCCGACGACGGTGCGCATATGGTGCGCGCGCCGGTCAAAGACCGTGCAAGTCCCGTCCCCGCGTATCTCGCCCGGGTCGATCAACAACAGATTCACGTTACGACCTTACCTTGGTAGGTTCCCGCCATGCCGTTCTTTCAGGAACCGCCTCGTCTGGGCAACCAATTCGACGACGATCCCCTGCTGCCATCGTGGATCGCTCGCCATATTCCAGAGGCGCACCACGGCGAAGTCGCGACCGAGCTCCATGCGTTAGGTGACCTCGCAGTCGAATACTACGCCAAGCAGCAGCTCGATCGGCTCAACGAACCCGTTCTGACGCAGTGGGACCCGTGGGGAAACCGCATCGATCGCATCGATGTGTCGCCACTGTGGGTAGAGGCGCAGGTGCTCGCAGCCCGCCACGGCATGGTTGCAGCTGGTTACGAGACTCGGCTCGGCGCGCAGGCGCGCACGCATCAGTTCGCGATCGTCCACGTGCTCGGGCCCTCGCTCGACGTCTACTCGTGCCCGCTCGCGATGACCGACGGCGCGGCACGCACGCTGCTGTCGAGCGGCAACAAGGCGCTGATCGATCGTTATGTACCGCTACTGACGTCGCGCGATCCGGCAACGATGTGGACGAGCGGCCAGTGGATGACCGAGCGCACCGGCGGCAGTGACGTTTCGCAGAGCGAGACGATCGCGAAGCTCGACGGCGATCAGTGGCGACTCTACGGCACGAAGTGGTTCACGTCGGCGACGACGTCGAACATGGCACTCACGCTCGCGCGCCCCGAGGGCAACGGCGATGGCAGCCGCGGGCTCGCACTGTTCTTCGTCGAGCTGCGCGATGGCAACGGCCGGCTGCGCAACATCCAGGTCAATCGCCTCAAGGACAAGCTCGGCACGCGCAAGGTACCGACCGCCGAGCTCACGCTCGACGGCACGCCAGCGACGCTGGTCGGCACGGCAAGCGATGGCGTTCGCCAGATCACGCCGATGCTCTCGATCACGCGCACCTGGAACGCGATCAGTGCGGTGTCGGCGATGCGTCGCGGCCTCGCACTCGCGCGTGACTTCGCGCGCCGGCGCAAGGCATTCGGCGCACTGCTCGTCGACAAGCCGTTGCACGCCGATACGCTCGCCGGCCTCGAAGCCGAGTACGCGGGTGCGTTCTGCCTCGCATTCCGCAGCGCGCATCTGATCGGTATCCTCGAGCATGGTAACGACGAACAAGCCGAGCGGCTGGCGCGCGCGCTGACGCCGATCGCGAAGCTGACGACCGGCAAGCAAGCGGTCGCCGTGACATCCGAAGCGATCGAATCCTGCGGTGGCGCAGGCTACGTCGAGGACACCGGACTGCCGCGCATCCTCGCCGACGCGCAGGTGCTGCCGATCTGGGAGGGCACGACGAACGTGCTGTCGCTCGACACGCTACGTGCCCTCGGCAAGGGCGGCGCGCTCGAAGCGATTGCGGCCGAAGTCGAGAGCTGCACGGCCGCGGCGACCGATGCCGGTCTCGCGAAGCCGGCCCTAGCCGCACGCTCGGCGCTTCGCCACGCGACCGCGTGGGTGCAGGACGCGATGCCGCAGGCCACGCGCCTCGAAGCAGGTGCACGCCGCTTCGCGCTCACGCTCGGCCGCAGCCTCGAGCTCGCGCTGCTGTGCCAGCACGCGCAGTGGTGCCTCGATCATGGCCACGGTCCGCGGCTAGCGGCGGCCGCGCGTCGGTTCGCGCAGAACGGTGTCGATCTGATCGGCGACTCGTCGACCGATGACACGAAGCTGCTCGTTTGAGAAAAGGGGTCTGACCAGAAAGGGGTCAGACCCAGTTCCGAAAACGAAAAAGGCCCCGTTGGGGCCTTTCGCGCTATCGCCTCGGCTTAGTAGCTGCCGGGCGGGGGCGGCGGCGGACCTGCCGGACCCGCGGCGGGCTGCGCAGGCTGGCCCGGAGGCGGACCACCCGCCATGCCGTTGCACTGATAGTGGACGCGCCACGCGGTCGCAGTGCGCGTGCTGGTCTGGCCTTGCGTCGTCGAGTCCGCGTACTGCGTGCGGCCGCTACGCGACTGCGTTGCAGCAGCCGACGTGTCCTCGCGCGAATACGTGTCCGTGCCGATCGCCTCTTCGCCTTCTTGCACGATCGTGTAGTTGTTCGGACCGCAGTGCGCAGCCATCTCCTGATTCGCTTGCTCCATGGCCTTGCCGCGATCGCCCTGTAGCTCGATCACGCCGCCAGCCTGCGTACGCTGAATCACGCGCGCGCTGCCACAAGCGGCCAGCGCCAGAACCAAACCAAGTGAAAGCTTCCGAAGCATGCGGTTTCCTCTCTCCGATTGACGGCCGTAGACGGGGGCAAAGTAAACCATCGGCATCCCTTGGGCAACAGCCGCTTGACACTCCGAGGCCGCGAGACCGACCCTGCCAGACATGGCGCGTGAGGTGGTCTCCGTCGAGTCACGGATCGAGCAAGTCACGGTCTACGCCAGTGGCGCACGGGTTCGACGAGTCGCGAGCTTGCGGGCGCCGTTGCCGCCTGCCGTGAGATTCGTCGGGTTGCCACTCGCCGTGATCGACGACACCGTGCGGTGCGAGGTCGAAGGTGCACCCGTAGTAACCGCTGTTCGCGTTGGTGTCGATACGCCGACCGGCGAACCGCGTGCGGAAGAATCTGACGAGCTTCGTGCGGCGCGACAACGCGTCGCGCTCGCTGACAGCGAAGTTACACGCCTGCGCGCGGCGCTGGAGAAACTCGCAGCGGCGCCGCTCATCGAAGACGATCCGAGCGACGAGGCGCCTGCAGCGTGGGCAGCGATCGTGGCTGCGCGGCGCGAGCTCGTCGCGATGCGCGCGAAGCGCGAGCTGACGTTGCGCGAACAACTCGCGGCCGCGTTACGCGAGCTCGATGATGCACAGCGCGCACTCGAGGTCGTGATCGAGCGCGAGGCACGTGCGAGCACCGCGAAGGCAGCGCGCCTTCACGAGGTGCGCAAATACGCCGAGCTCGAGATTGCTGGCAGCGGCGACGCGATCGTGTGCGTCGAGTATCAGATCGCGGCCGCGCGATGGGCGCCGAGCTACGTCGCGCGGTTGGACGCGGAGCAGGCGCGCTTCGAACTGCGCGCGGTCGTCGCGCAAGCATCGGGCGAAGATTGGACGGACGTCGCGCTGCGACTGTCGACCGCCGAACCCGAGCGGTTCGCGCAGCTGCCCGAGCTGCAGCCGCAGAAGATCGGACGCAGGCAAGCTGAGCCCGCGCGCCGCGGATTTCGAGCGCCACCGGCGGGCGCCGACGTTCTCTACAGCGACTACGACCGGAGCTTCCCGCGTCGCGCCGAGCCGATCACGACCGAAATCTTCGACGACTCGACGTACGAAGGCCGCATGCCCGCGCCGTCGACAGTGCCCGCGAAGACCGA
>DASUFX010000471.1:0-15206 GCA_036274355.1 Kofleriaceae bacterium
AGATGGAACGACTATGTAGTGGCGGTCGCGTCAAGCGCAGACCTGTCCCGTCCGGGGCTTGAGGTCCCGGCACATCGTTCGTGTTGATCGGCCCGGTGGTCGGCTGTCCAGGAAGGTGGATGTCGGGTTGTCGCAGTCGACTATTCGCGCTCGGTGGCGCAGTAGCGGGGTCCGTCGACGACGTCACATTCGCCAAGCCAGGCTGCGCATCAGCATGCTGGTGCGGCCTACGTTCCGATCGCGTGATCGCCGTCGTTGGACAACCTTCATCCGGGTCCTTAGTGGTTTCGGCTACTGCAGGGACGCTGCCGCCTTGAAGGCGCTGTACGTCGTGTTGTCCCGCCAGAGCGCGAACATGATGCCGGCCATCTTCCGAGCCAGAGCGACGACCGCGATGTACTTGCCGCGGCGCTCCGCGATCTGCGCCGCCCATTTCACCATCGGTGCGTTCGGCACGGCGCGAATCGCGGTCCACGCCGCCTGCACCAGCGTGCGTCGTACGGACGTCGCGCCGGCCTTTGTGATGCTCGTCCGTCGCTCGCGCTCCGAGCTCGAGTTCTCGCCCGGTGTCAGTCCCAGGTACGACTGCAGATGGTGCGTCCGCTCGAAGCGGTCCACGCGGTCCACAGCCGCGATGAACGTCAGCGAGGTCACCGGTCCGACGCCTGGGATCGTCATCAGCAGACGCGCTACCGAGTGCTCCTTGGCGAGCTTCTTCACGCGCCGGTTCGACGCATTGATCTGAATCGCCAGCGCTTCGAGCACTACTAGTGTCTCCTCGATGTGTGCGGGTAGCGGTTGCTGCACGCTTGCCGCGTAGGCTCGCAGTCGATCTGGCAGCGTCGCCGGCGCTCCGCTGCGCAGCTTCCACAGCTGCGTTCGCATCCAGCCCTTCACGTGATTGACGAGCTTGGTCCTCGTGCTCACGAGCGTCTCCCTGCTTCGCAGCATCGAACGAAGCTCGCGAGCATCCGCCGACGGGATGTGCACCGACGGCAAGTCGATCCTGCACGACACCTCGCTCAGCTTCCGTGCGTCCCGAAGGTCGGTCTTGACGCCGCGCTCGCCCACGCCGAGCTGCTTGGCCAGCGTCGCCGGAACCACCCGCACCTCGTGCTTCGCTGCCAACGCCAGGTCCGCAATCCGAAACGATTCGGACGACGTCTCCAGCACCACGCGGCTCGTGGGCCAGGTCTGCATCAGCTCTCCGAGCTTCCTCGTCGGATGCTTTCTCTCCTGTAGAAGCGTCCCATCCGCGCCGCGGATGCAAACTTGCGACTCCTTCGAACCCAGATCGATGGCAACATGCTGCATGGCTGACCTTTCTCGACTGCGCCTCGAGCGCGTTAATGTGTGAAGCCCCATTCTGGGTGACTTCGTTGTCGGGGAGGTCAGCCACTTTGTTTCGAGACGACGCCGCCACTACATCCGTTCTCCAAGATGCCAAGAACGCCAAGAACGCCAAGGCAAGAAGCCTTCGACCGGAGCCGTCGCCTGAGGTCGATGCGCTGGCCCATGCGGTCATCGGCGCGGCCATCGAGGTGCATCGACAACTCGGCCCCGGCTTTCTCGAGCACGTCTACGAAGCGGCGATGAGCATCGAGCTCACGGCGCGGCGGATTCCGTTTCAACGCCAGGTGACGTTCCCGGTCTACTACAAGCACGTCCTCGTCGCGGAGTCGCGCATCGATCTGCTCATCGCCGAACAGCTTGTAGTTGAGCTGAAAGCCGTCGACGAGCTGCGGCCGATCCACGCGGCACAGGTGCTCTCGTATCTAAGGGCGGGCGAGTTTCAGCTCGGGCTGCTCTTCAATTTCAACGTGTACTCATTGCGTCAGGCGATCCGGCGCGTGGTTTGGACCGGATAGATCTTCTTACCTTGGCGTTCTCGGCGGCCTTGGCCTCTTGGCGTTCCATCTGGGGAGCCGCGCTCGGACGGCGCTCCTCGCGCTCGGCCGGTCCTCACGGCGTCGTATCAGCTCGTCTGCTGCTCGGCCGCCGCCGCGTCGACGTTCTGATCGGCGCGCAGCGACTCGTTGTCCCAGCCGTCTTCTTCGAGGCGCGTCGGGTGCTCCTGGCGCATCAGCCGCTCGGCTTCGCCCATCGCAGCACGCGCCTTCTCCCAGTACGTTGCGTCGTCGTCTTCTTCCTCGTAGCGCCGGAATTCTTCGATGATCGACTCCTCGTGCTGGCGCCAGCGCTGCCCGAGGCGTTGCGCGGTGAATGCGCGGTAACCGAGCACGCGTAGCGCGCAGATGCCGCTCTCCCACGAGGCTGCGAACGTCTCGCGGAACACGTGCTCGATGCCGAGCTTGCGCAGCTGCCAGTAGTGCGGCCGATTGCGGCAGCGCGCGATGATCGGCAGGTGCGGGAAGTTGTGCCGCACATGCTCGGCGATCTTTGTCGCCTCGTCCGGGTCGTCGACAGCGAGGATGAACAGCTTCGCGTGCTCGCACCCAGCCGCATGCAGCAGGTCGATGCGCGACGCATCGCCGTAGTAGGCCTTCACGCCGAGGTTAGAGAGCATCTCGATCACACCCGGATCGAGATCGAGGATCGTCAGCGGGAAGCCGCTCGCGCGCAGGATGCGGCCGACGATCTGCCCGAACCGGCCGTAACCGGCGATCACGACCGGCGCGTCGGCGTGCTTGATCACGTCCTGCTCGCGCTTCGCGCCGCGTTCGCTCACGATCGGCAGCACCCACCGCTCGAGCACGATGAACAGCGGTGGCGTCAGCACCATCGAGATCGCGACGACGGCGATGAGCGGTTTCGCGAACGCGTCGCTAAACACGTGATTGCCGACGCCGAACTGCAGCAGCACGAACGCGAACTCGCCAATCTGCGCGAGCGCGAATGCGAGCAACCAGCGCGCCGGACGATCGAGACCGAAGATCTTGCCGAGCAGGCGGATCACCGCGAGCTTGAGCACCATCGTGCCGAGCACCATCCCGGCGATCGTGAGCGGCATGCTGCCGATCAAGCCGAAGTCGAGCTGTGCACCGACGGTGATGAAGAACAAGCCGAGCAAGAGGCCCTTGAACGGCTCGATGTCGGTCTCGAGCTCGTGGCGGTACTCGCTATCCGCGAGCAGCACGCCGGCGAGGAACGTACCGAGCGCCGGCGATAGACCTGCCGTCTGCATCAGCAGCGCGATGCCGACGACGATCAGCAGCGCGGCCGCGGTGAACGACTCGCGCAGCTTGGCACCGGCGAGGAACTGGAACAACGGCCGCACCAGATAACGACCGATCACGACGACGCCGACGACGGCGCCGATCAGGAGCAACGCGCTCTGCCATGCCGGCCTGCCACCTTCGGTCTCGCTTGCGACGGCGACGCCGAGCAGTGGAAACACCGCGAGAATCGGAATGACCGAGATGTCCTGGAACAGCAGCACCGAGAAGCTGCCCTGCCCGCCGCTGCTCTTGAGCAAACCGCGCTCGGAGAGCGTCGACAACACGATCGCCGTCGACGACATCGCGAATGTGAGCCCGACAGCGATCGCCGGCTGCCAGTCAACGCCAAGCGCGATCGCAGCACCGGCGACGGCCGCAGCGCAGCCGACAACCTGCGCTGTACCGAGCCCGAAGATCGAACGGCGCAGCTCCCAGAGCAGCGCAGGCCGCAGCTCGAGGCCGACGACGAACAACATCATCACGACGCCGAACTCGGAGAAGTGCATCACCGAGTGGTGCGAATCGCCGACGAGGCCGAGCACCCAGGGACCGATCACGACGCCGGCGATCAGATAGCCGAGCACCGCTCCGAGCCCGAGCCGCTTCGCGATCGGCACGAAGACGACCGCGGCGCAGAGATAGACAAACGCTTGGGCGAGAACCGAATCGGTCATGCGACCTCCCGAGGAGCGAGCACGCGATCGAGCTCGAGTGCGAGGTTCTGCGCGGCGGCGGCAGCATCGAGATCGATGCGGTCGTCGCGCAACGCTTCGAGCAGCTGGCGATACCCGCCGAGGTTGCCTGTGACATCTGCATCGCTCACGACCTTCAGCGCGGCGTGGACCGCGAACGGCGCGAGAAACCGCATCCCGCACAGATGCGCGGTCTGGTCCCACGGCGAGAGCAGCTCGCGGATCGTGAACCGGTTGTAGCCACCTCGCTGATACGCGGTGGCCGGGCCACCGGTCGTGATCACGTTGAGCGTGATCTTGCCGCGCAGCTGCGTGCCGCCCTTGCCATACGCCCAGCCGTGCTCGAGCACGAGGTCCTGCCACTCCTTGAGCAGCGCGGGACACGAGTACCAGTAGAACGGGTGTTGGAACACGATCACGTCATGTGCGAGCAAGTCTGCCTGCTCGCGCTTCACGTCGATCGACAGCGTTGGGTACTCCTCGTAGAGGTCGCGGATCGTGACGCCTTCGATGTCGCGTATACCGTCGACAAGTCGGCGATTGACACGCGAACGTTCGAGCACGGGATGCGCGAACAGGACGAGAACTCGGCGCATGGCTGATTTGCGTACGCCGCGGACGGGTATGTCAACTGACTGACCTGCCAGGGCAACTGCGAGGGAACCTGCGCGCGCACGCCCTATGCACGGCTCCTCGCCATGCAGCCTTCAATTGCAGAACGGTTCTTCTTCGGGCGTCCCTACCATCCGGTCGCCGGTGACACAGTGGTGCCCGTCGTCCCACGCTCGGGCACCGCGCTGCTCGGTCGGATTCTGATCGCCGCGATCTTTCTCATCAGTGGAATCGCGAAGCTGACCGATCCCGCCGGCACGATCGGCTACATGCATCAGGCCGGCATCTCGCACGCGGACACGCTGGTCTACGTCGCCGGCATCGCCGAGCTTGCCGGTGGCCTCGGCATCCTGTTCGGGTTCTTGACGCGACTGGCCGCGCTCGGCCTGTTCGTGTTCCTCGCGATCGTGCAGCCCTACTTCCACAAGTTCTGGGGCCTGCCCGCAGAGGAAGCGAAGAACGCGATGGTTCAGTTCTTCAAGGACCTGTCGCTCATGGGCGGCTTGCTCATGCTCGTCGCGATGGGGCCAGGCCGCTACAGCCTCGACGCGAAGATGCGCCGTAGGGCTGCCTAGGGCGTCGTCTCGATGACGAGGAAGTAGTCGACCCGTAGGTCGATACGCTCGATGTAGAGCTCGAACTGCGTACCAGTCGTGAGCATCGGCGAGCTGGACGTGCTGCCGGTGATGAGCGGGTAGTCTGTGCCGCCGAGCTTTGGTTGAAGCTTGATCTGCTGCGCGGCCACCGATTCGTCGATCTGCATCTGCCACGCGCCGGTCGGCATGGTGCCGCTGACCGGGTCAATGCCGAGCGAGCTGTACACGCCTTGATTCGCGCGACTGATCTCGATCGATGTCCCGCCGCTACCCTCGTAGAACTCGCAGTAGTGGTAGATGCTAAAGCCAGAACCAGTTCCATTGCCAAACGCGAACGACACCTGGTGCGGCTTCGTCGAGCCAACGCTCGCGATCGTGCCACCGATGACGACCCGCGACTCGCCGTTTCCGACGGTGAGCCGGGCCTGTGCCTGATTCGTGGCGTTGAGCCGCAGCGACTCACCTAGCAGGCTCGTGTTCTGGAGATAGCTCCACTGCGGCAACGTCGACGTGAACGGATCGAAGAACTTGATCTTCTGCTTCGCGACCATCGGCTGTGGATCGCAGGCGTCACCGACGCCATCGCCATCGCTGTCGAGCGCGTTACCGGCCAAGTGCGGACACGGATCACAGACGTCGCCGAGTGCGTCCCCGTCCTCGTCGTGCTGGTCGGGATTTGGCTTCGCGGGACAATTGTCGAGGTTGTTCGTGATGCCGTCCGCATCGGTATCGCCGGGCGGACCGTCGATCGGCACTGCGTCGATCATGACCATCGTGTCGGCAGGCGCGTCATCGAGCGCTAACGGCGCATCGGGGCTGGTGTAGCCAGGCTCGCGGCACTGGTGGTCGATGCAAAGCAGGTCGCCGGGGCAGACCATGCCGCATGCCGAGCCCACGTCGTACGTCGGGCTATAGCAACCCGCGCAGAGCGCGATGGCAACGGCCCACCGTAGCACCCATCAAGGATACCGGATGGCTCGCCCATCTCGCGTGGTTTTGATCGCAGTTACCCCTTTAAGGCCGCCAACGCCTTGAATACCGCCTCGCGGGTGCGCGCAAACCCACCCGTGCGAGCCCCTTCGAGCTTCTTGCGCCCACTGGTACCTGCCCGTTTCTCGCCGAGCATGCCGATACCCATCGCGGCGTTGACCTGGACATTCTCCGCCGGGCTTTCGAACGCGTCGCAGAGGATCTCGCATGCGTCAGGTAGCGCATTGACGAGCTCGAGGATGCGACGCGCTTGTGTCTCGTCATCGGTCTCGAGGCCTTTGATCAGCGCACCGAGCACCTTCGCCTTGCGCGCACCAAGGACCTTGCCGGATGCCTTCGCGACATCGGCGTCACCGCGCAACGAACCGACCAGGAAACCGGCCGCCTCGCGCACCGCGTCGTCGCCGAGCTTGTCGATCGAATTGGCCGCGGCGATGCGAACGCGCATGTCATCGTCGCGCAGCAGGACTGCGATGCCGCTCAGCGTGCCGAACGCCGCGGCGCCGACCGCGCCGAGCGCCGTGGCTGCGTTCGCACGCACGACCGGGCGGCCATCGATCAGATGTTGGGCGAGGTCGTCGACGCGCAGCTTCGCCGGGTCGGCAAACGCAGCGGGCTCGAGAATGCGCTCCTCGAAGCCTTCGACCGCCACATCGTCGGGCCCGGTCTTACGCGGGCCGTCGAGCATGTCGAGCGCCTTGCGCACGGCTTCACGGGTGCGCTCCCAGCCGCCAGTGCGCGCGCCTTCGAGCTTCTTGCGGCCCTTGCCGACGCGATCGCGGCCGAGCATGCCGAGACCGAGCGCCGCGTTGACCTGCACGTTGACCGCAGGGCTCTCGAACGCGTCGCACAGGATCTCCATCGCATCGGCCAATACGTTGATCACCTCGACGATGCGCGTCGCGTGGCGCGGATCGTCGGCCTCGAGCCCGCGGACGAGCGCGCCGATCATCTTCGTCTTGCGCGCGCGCAGCACGACAGCGACGGTCTCGGCGACTTTCTCGTCGGAGTCGCGCAGTGCACCGACCAGATAGTCGGCGGTTTCGGTCACGGCCGCATCGCCGATCCGATCGAGTGCTTGGGCGGCGCCGAGGCGGACCTTCGCAGCGTCGTCGCGCAGCAGCACACCGAGCGCCAGCGCGGAGCCTTGCGATGCGGCTCCGAGCACGCCGAGCCCGAGCGCTGCGTTCGCGCGGACGACGTCGCGACCATCGGTGAGGTACGCGGTGAGGTCGCCAACACCCGCTTTCTCGACGTCGGCCTTCACTTTGTCCAGCTCGGCGAGCGTCAGGAATCGATCCTCGAACCCGCCGATGCTGACCTGCTTCGGTCCGGTGTCGCCGCGCGTCTCGATGATGTCGAGCGCAGCACGTACGGCGGTTCGCGTTCGCACGTCGCCGCCGGTGCGCGCACCGTGAAGCGCAGCGAGGCCCGCCGCGGTGATGCTCTTGCCGAACATGCCGAGGCCGGCTGCAGCGTTGACCTGCACGTTCACGGCCGGGCTGTTCTTGAACTGATCGGTCAGGATGTCAGCGGCGCGCGGCAGCTTCACGATCAGCGCGGCGACGCGGCGACCGTGCTCTTCACCACCTGCCTCGAGGCCTTTGACAAGCGCCTCGAGCGCGCGCTCACCCAACGCTTCGAGCGTATCGGATGCTGCCTCGGCGACTTCGCCATCGCTGTCGCCAAGCGCGCCGACGAGATCGGGTGCGGCTGCCACCGCCTCGACGCCAAGCTTACCGAGCGACTTTGCGGTCTCGCGCCGGACCGACGCCACGCTGTCACGCATGAGCAGGCCCATCGCAGTTGCTGCCCTGCCCGCCTTCGCGCCCTTCGCCGCGAGCGCACGGCCCGCGTTGACCTTCACGTGATCGCGGCCGTCCTGCAGCGCGAAGATCATCTGATCGATATCGATCACATCGGCGTACTCCGACAGCTCGCTGTTCGTCAGCTTCCGAGCCTCGAAATCGGGGATGTTCTTCGGCAGCGAATCGACGGCGGCGACCTTCTCGCGCGCGACGACGGCCAGCATCGCTTGCTTCGCCGCGGTGCGGACGTCGGGAACCGGATCGCTCGCCTCGATCTGCGTCAGACACGCCATCGCGGTGTCGGCGTCGGTCTTGCCGAGCTTGCCGAGGCCGGCGATCGCATTGACGCGAATGCGGCTGCGCTCGTGCCGAGTCGCGCGCGTCAAGAATGCAATGCCGGCCTTGCCGACGACCTTGCACGCTTCGAGCACGCTCTTAATCGCGTTGTCGAGTGGCACGTCGAGGCCGAGTGTCATCTCCTCGTCGGCTTTGCCAACCAGGTCGGCAAGTGCGGCGACGATCGCCTCGGTGACCTCGGGCTTCATGCCCTCGGCCGCCTGTGTGATGCCCGGGATCAATGGACGTGCGAGCGGACCGAGCCGCGTGATCGCTTCGGCGCCGGCGAGGCCGACGCTGATCTCGCTATCGCGAAGCAGATGGACGAGCTCGCTCGCGGGATGATTCGCAGCGGCGAGTGCGAGCGCGGCATTCGCGCGGACGATCGCACGACCATCGGCGAGGTGCGCGACGAGCTCGGCCGGCAAGAATGTGCCGCCGTACGGGATCAGCTCGGCGTACTTGAGGCGACGCTCGTCGAGTGGCGGTGGCGGCCCGTCGGCACCTTTCACTTTCTTCTCCGGCTTCGCCTCCGCTTTCGCGTCCTCTTTGGCCGCCGGCTTGGCCTTGTCGTCGGGCTTCCCCTTCTCCGATTCGTTGCTCACGGGGCCCATCCTAGCCCTAGTCGGAGATCAACCGTAGTGATAGGCGCTCAGACGTAGCCCGCCGAACGTACCGTTGAATGCGACCGTGCCGCGATCGTTGCCGGCGGCGCCTGCAATCACCATGAGCGGGATCAGATGCTCCTCGCGCGGATGCGATTCACGCGCGGCCGGAGCACGCGACCAATCGATCAGCGCGCGATCGCGTTCGGCCTGCTCGCGGGTCGCGGCGTCGCGCAGCCACGCGTCGAACGTCTCGGCGATCGGTTTCGCGCGCGGATCGCGAAACACGCGCAGGTTGTGGAACGACAGCCCGCTGCCGATGATGAACACACCCTCGTCGCGCAACGGTGCGAGCGCGCGGCCGATCACGATGTGCTCTTCCGGATCGAGCCCCGCCTTCAGCGAGAGCTGAACGGTTGGAACGTTCGCGTCCGGATAGGTGAGCTTGAGCGGGATGAACGTGCCGTGGTCGAAGCCGCGCTTCGCGTCGGTCGCGCTCGGAATGCCCGCCTTCGCGAGCAGCTCTTGCACCCGCGCCGCGAGCGCCGGCTCACCGGGCGCAGGCCACTGGATCTCGTACGACGCGGGAGGGAACCCGTAATAGTCGTAGAGCATCGGCGGCTGCGGCGACGTCATCACCGTCGGCACGCGCTCCTCCCAGTGCGCCGAGATCACGAGCAGTGCTTTCGGCGGCGTCTTCGGCAGCGCCGCGACGCTGCGCAGATATGCGGCGAGCTCGTCGGTATCCGTCAGATTCCATCCCATGTCGACAAACGGCCACGGACCTCCGCCGTGCGGCAGATACGCGACCGGCATGCGTGTATTGACCGTCATGTCGTCCCATGGTGGTTACCGCGCCGACAGGCCGCAACGCTAGCAGTCAAGACGGACTGTCTCACCGCGCGCCGGCGGCAGGCACACCGCTGTTACTAACGCGCCGCTGTGTAATCGCCAGCGTTGCCTCGGCCTTGAGCGCGAGGGCGTCGCGAATCCGCGCCACACGAGACGGCGGATGCTGGAAGAAATTGCGGTCGAGCGCAGGATCGGTCGCGTACGCGCGGCGGATCTCGGCCTCGTCCCAGCGCGTCGGAAACGCGGGATATGCGAGTGGCGCTTCGCGGATCCACCAACCGGTGAAGCCGAACCGCGCGTGGTTCTGGTCGTAGATCTGCGTGCCGGGATACGGCACGACGACACCTCGCGCGTTGAAGCCACCGGCGAGCGGCGCCGCACGATCGAGAAAGCCGATCGTCGCATCGAGCTCGGCGTCGGTCTCGTCGGGCCAGCCGAACATGAGGTTGACGACCGTATGGATCTCGAGCTCCTTGCACCACGCGAGCACGTCGAGCACGCGCTCGACCGTGACGCCTTTGCCGATGCGCACGAGCATGCCGGGGTCGGCGCTCTCCATGCCGATGTCGATGCCTGAACAACCCGCGCGCTTCATGTCAGCGAGCACGTCGCGATCGAGATGCGCGGGATGCGCCGTGCACGTCCACCACACCTGCGTACCGAGAGTCGTGATCGCATCGCACAGCTCGCGGACGCGGCGGCGACCGACCGCGAACGAATCGTCGAAGAACGAGAACCCGATCAAGCCGCGCCCGCGAAGCAACGCGACCTCTTCGACAACCGAGCGCGCGCTGCGATAGCGAAACTTGCGGCCCGTAACGTCGTTCGAGCAGAACGTGCACGCGGCCGGGCAGCCGCGACTCGACAGGATGCCGGCGGGCGCGAGTGCGGTGCCGGGCAGCGCCGGATACCAGCGCGGATCGAACAGATCGAGTGCCGACAGCGGTGGTGCGAGGCGATCGAGATCGGTGTTGAACGGTCGCGCCGGATTGTGGCGGACCATGCCGCGATCGATCCACGACAGGCCGGAGATGTCGTCGATCGAACGCATGTCGCGACCGGTGTCGCGCCGGCGCATCGTATCGATCGCATCGGCGAGCTCGACGAGCGTATCCTCGCCTTCGCCGCGAATCGCGTAGCGGAAACCGCGCGCGAGCGGCTCGTCAGGAACGATCGTCGCGTGCGGACCACCGGCGACGAGCGTGAACCCGGCGAGTGCCTCGGCAAGCGCGTAGGCCGGCTGCACGTGCAAGGTCTTCAGGTGAATGCCGACGAGATCGGGCGCGAATGCCGCGACGAACAGATGAATGTCTTCGTGCGAATGCGGCGCGTTCGGTGCGGACGCATCGAGCAAGCCGACATCATGCCCGGCAGCGCGAAGCGAAGCCGCGAGGTGGCAGA
Organism: Kofleriaceae bacterium; assembly: GCA_036274355.1. Classification (GTDB taxonomy): domain Bacteria; phylum Myxococcota_A; class Polyangia; order Haliangiales; family Haliangiaceae; genus JABFXX01. The sequence continues at coordinate 11,072 of DASUFX010000471.1, forward strand.
ACGAGAGCAGCGGCGTGTGTACTGGTTCCGGTGACGGCGGATTCACCAGAAAGACGCGCGCCATCGGCCTAGCGTATCACCAGCGCGAAGCCGGCTCGCTCGCAGTTTTTCGCCGCCTCGCAAATCGCCGTCGCAGCCTCGGGAATCGCGCCGAGGTCCGAGAGCTCGAGCGAGTACGCGGCGATGCCGTTCGCGACGAGGCGCGCCGCCACTGCTGGTGGCAACCAGTACGACGGCGGCAACGGGTCGACGGCGCTCTGGTACGCGGTCGTCACCGTTCGCGCGACCGCATCGATCGTGATCGTGCCCGGCATGCGACTACGCGTGCGAAACGAGCCAGCGACTTGCAGGTTGTCGAGGCACATCGCGCGCAGCGCATCCTTGACGATCCTGCGATCGAACGCGGGGTCATCGCCGGTCGTCGCGTGGCGGAGCGCGAGCTCGACCCACGGCCCCGGCGCGAACGTGTCGGATAGGAAGTGAAGCGTACGGCGCGCGCGCCAGTCGTCGGCTGCCTGCCGCATCGCCGCGTCGAGAAATGCGGATGGCAACACCGCGGACCATAGCGAGTGGCCGGTATGACCGCGAACGACTGCGCCAAGGCCGAACGCACGCACCACCGCCTGTCCGACCTGCGCCAGCCACGGCGATGCGTAGATCGCGTCGTCGTGCCCGGACTGCGGATACGCGAATTCGGGCCACACGCGCACGCCGAGATAGCCGGCGACGCACTCGTCGAGATGCATCGGCAGCGCGTCGCGGTAGCGGCCGAAGTGACACAGCTCGTGGACGAGCGGCGCGGTGAGGTAGCGATCGATCGTCGCGTGGAGCTCGAGGCCGCGCGACATGAAGTACGCGAGGTCGGCGGGATAGCCGTAGAGCAGCGGCATGCACGCGCCGTAATGCGTGCGCATGTAGAGCTCGCCGAACGTCGGTGCGCTCGCGCGCAATTCGGCTGCGCTCGCGGCGCCGAGTGGCAGCTCCGCATCGACGCCGCACTCGACAAGCAGCGCGAACAGGCGATCGAGCGCCGCCGACATGCGCGGTAGCCGCGCCCAATCGAGCGGAGAATGCATGAGCGTCGCGGCAGGCTCGTCCGTTCCGCAGATCTGCGTGACGCGCATGCGCGGCATGATCTCGGTGTAGTGGCGCCGAATGTCTGCGTTGTCTGCGATGTCGTCGCTGTCGTCAGCGACCGCACGTGCGAGCACGCGGCGCAACGGCGCCGGATACGCGAGCCGCCTCGGATGCGCATCGGCACGTAACCGGCCCTCCGCCTCGAGGTCGCGCCACGCGATCTTGCCTATGCGTGACAGCTCGCTATCGAGCTCGCGCGCGGTCGCGTCCTCTGCGGGCTTGCGGCCGATCACGACGATCGCGTCGGGTGAGGTCGCGAGACGGCGTTCCTCGACGTCGACGAGCCCGGCGGCGATGAGCCAGCTGCGAATGCGCGAGCTCTCGTAGACGTCACCGCCCGGCGTGTACAGCGCCATGTTGAGCGCGAACACCAGCCCCTCACGCGGTCCCGCCCTACCCTCGTCCATCCGCAGATCCTTGACGACGACGACGCCGCCGGGCGCGATCGCCTTCGCCGCGAGCTCGCACAGCGCGGCGCCGATCGACTCGTCGTGCAGGTGCAGCACGTTTGCGAGCAACGCGACGTCGTAGCTCTCGCCAAGCTGCACCGCCCGCATGTCACCCGCGATGAAGGCAGCACGGTCGCCGAACGGCGCGAGCGTGTCGCGTGCGAGCGCCACGACGTCCGGCACATCGACGAGCGTCGCCGTCGCGTCGGACCGCGCCGCGAGCCACGCACGCGTGTATGCACCCGCGCCGCCGCCGAGATCGAGCAACCGCCGGAGCGGCGCGAGGCCAGCGATAATCGTGACGAGCTCGGCTGCCGCAGGGGCACCTGCACTGACGAGGTGCTCGTGCATCCGCTGGGTCGTGACGGTATCGCCGAGCGCGAGTGGGTTGTCGCTGCGGATCACATTCGCGAGCACGCCCCAACCAGCGGGCGGCACGACCGGCCGCTCGGGCACGTGAGCCGCCGCGTAGCGATCGCGGATTCGCGCGAGCACGTCGAACGAAACGAGCACGTCGAGCAACCTGCGTAGCCGCCGCGCACCAACGCCGATCTCAGTCGCAACGTCGCCGACCGTGCGCGGCTGACCGAGGGCTGCAAACACGCCGAGCTCGTGCGCGGCAGCAACAGCGGCGTCGCGAAAAAAGTCGCCCCCGGCGCTGAGCGCTCCGCCGAAGACGTCCACTACTTGTCGGGGTTCAAATGGATCATCGCGCCGATCACGACGACGTCGCCCTTCGCCTCGACGTCGATCTTCTCGGTCGCTTTGATCGCGACCTGCTTCGACTCGATCTCGACGGCCTCGGTCGCCTTGAGCGAGAGCTTCGCGCTCTCCATCTGTAAGACCGGGCCTTGCTCGGTGAGCCGGATCCGCACCTCGAGCATGCCCGATTCGTTACGAATCTCGACGAGCTGCTCGCCACCCTGCTCGCTGACGACCAGCTTGCGGCCGTCGCGTAGATAGACCTCGCGCTCGTCGCTGACCTCCTCAGCTCCACTAAGAGTCTGGAGTTTTTCCTTCGGAGATCCGGACATGAATGGAGGCTATCACATACGATGCAATCGGCCGCATGACGCTGGATCTGCTGGTCTGTCCTGGTTGTCGAACGCTCAGCGGCGATCGCTTGGACGTGTCGACGCTCGATCCCGCCGGCGACGTGCTGGCGTGCGAGTGCGGCCGCCGCTATCCGATCGTGGATGACGTTCCGATCGTGATGACGGACGCCACCACGTACCTGCGCAACGAAGTGGCGACCATCGTCGAGCGCGACATGGCTCCCGAGGTTGCGGCGCTGCTCGTCGCACCCGGTCCCGACGAGGCGCCCTACCCACGCATGCTCGAGCACCTCTCGATCTATCTCGACGCGCATTGGGGCGATCGCGCCACGCCACCGCCTGGCTTTGCACTCGCGCCGTTCGTCGAGCGCATCGGCGCGCTGCCGAAAGTCTCGATGGCGGTCGAGCTCGGCTGCAGCGTCGGCCGAGTGCTCGCGGAGCTGCCTGCCGAACGTGCGGTCGGTCTCGACATGCACTTCGGTGCGGTTCGCCGCGCGCGTCGCCTGCTCTCCGGCGAGTCACTCGCATACGCGCGCCGCGAGGTCGGCCGGCACTATTCGACCGCGACCGCGGCCGGCAAACGCACCGCCGATCGAAAGCTCGTGTGCGCCGACGTCCTCGACCCGCCGCTCTTGCCCGATGTCTGGGACCGCGTCGTCGCGCTCAACATGCTCGACTCGGTCGCGCACCCGCGTCAGCTGCTCTCGGTGATCGATGGCCTCTGCACGCTCGGCGGCGAGATCATCGTGTCGTCTCCGTACGCCTGGCAGAGCGCGGTGCTCGCCGACCACGAGCGGTTCGGGGGCGCCGATCCCGCGACCGCCCTCCGTACTCTACTGACGGAAGGGACCGGGCTTCGCGCCCGCTACCGCATCGAGGACGAGGCCGAAATTTTGTGGACGTTGCGCAGGGATGCGCGTAGCGCGGTCACCTATCGCACCCACTACATCCGCGCTCGCAAGGGAACGTAAACCGGCCACCTTCCGTATACTCTTTGCCCACAGCACCATGCCCGCTCCGCAAGCAGCCGCGATGCAGCAACTGGCCCGGTTGAAGTTCACGAGCTTCAACTTGAAGGTGCCGAAGGACTGGCGCGATCCGTCAGGCGGCGATGCCGGCGATCACTACTCGCGCGCGTTCAAGCCCGACGAAAAAGCCTCGACACCCGGCATGCCGCCGCTGCTACAGCCCGCGTCGCTGAACAAGTACCACACCGATACTCAGAAGATGCACATCGCCAAGGTCGGCGCGTTCATCGACGGCACGTGCTCGGCGATCTGCTCGGCGTGGAGCCAGTGGCAGACCGCCGCAACGATGGTCGGTGTCGTGATCACGGCGATCACCGCATCGGTCGGTCAGGTCGTCGGCCCGCCGTGGACGCCGCTCATCATGGCGAGCGCCCCGAAGGCATCGCCGATGGAGCTCAAGTACTCGAACGTGATCGCGACGGTGCTCGGCACCGCGTGGCTGCAGTACACCGCGACGATCAAGATT
>DASUFX010000472.1:0-2102 GCA_036274355.1 Kofleriaceae bacterium
GCTGACCACGTAACAAGTGACGAGGCCGATCGCGACACCGATGATCGTGCCGACGCCGCCGATCGCGATGCCGAGGAACTGGAACACGCGCGACACGCTAGAAGACGTCGCGCCCATCGACTTCAAGATCGCGATCTCGCGGGTCTTGTCGGTCACCATCATGGTGAGCGCCGAGATCATGTTGACCGCGGCGACGATGATGATGAGCGTCAGGATGATCACGAGCGCGAGCTTCTGGAGGTTCAGCGCGGTGAACAGGTTGTGGTTGAGGGCGTACCAGTCCTGGACCTGATAGGGCGGCCCGCCGAGCGCGTCCTCGAGGCGCTTCGCGATCTCCGCGGCGCGGTCGACGTTCTTCACCTTGAGCTCGACGCCCATCACCTGATCGCCGCGCCCGACGAGCTCCTGGGTGTCGCGCAGCGCGGTGTACATGAGCCGGCGGTCGTACTCGTCGAAGCCGCTGTAGAAGATGCCGGTGACGCGGAACTTGCGCGTGCGCGGCGCGCTCGACTTCGCGCGCCAGGTGTCGAAATCGATGTTCGACAGTGGGACCACGACGGTGACGTCGTCGCCGACTTTGGCCTTCCCGAGCTTATGGGCGAGCTCCTTACCGATGATGATCGGCGGCAGCTCGCCGGGCCCGGGCTCCTTCGCGAGCGTGTCGATCGAGCCTTCGATCATATGCTGATCGAGATCGAGCACTCCGCGCACGAGCTTCGGATCGACGCCCTTGATCGCGACGCCGGACAGCTCGCCCTTGCCGCGAGTGACGAGCATTTCGGCGAAGATGAACGGCTGCACCGCGAGCACATCGGGATCGATGCGCTTGGCCGTCGTCATCACGTCGCGGTACTCGGCAAATGTCGCTTGCGACTTGAGCACGATGACGTGCGCGTTGACGCCGAGCACCTTGTCGCGGAACTGCTGCTGGAAGCCGGTCGTGACCGCGAGCACGATCGTGAGCGCGGCGACGCCGAGCGCGACACCGAGCACCGACACGCTCGTGAACACGGTGAACAGCGACAACAAGCCGAACACCGCCGTCGAGATCATGCCGAGCACGAGCGTCAGCACGCCGTACGGGCTCGTCCCGCCGCTCGTCAGCACCCAGGCGAGGCCGCCGAGCGTGACCAACAGCGACACGCCGGCGCACAAGAGCATCAGCTTGTCGCGCTTACCGCCGTACAGATATCGCCAACCGATGCGAATTTCGTAGCTCAAGAGTGGCCTCACTTTGCCTCGGCGGAGCGCCTCGCGCCAGCCAATCGGCCCGGAGACACCACGCGAAGCCGGCAAGTTGCGTCCGTCAGGCCAGCACGAGCGTGTCGCGAAACCGCGCTACGAGATCACTCTGTGCGCGCCGGCCGCCGGTGCTTGCGAGCATCCGCAGCGCGAGCGCGACGCCAATCAGTGGATTTCCGCGGCGCGTGGCGCGTGCTAGCTCGAGGACGAGCCGGCACCAGAACATCCACGGCAGCTGGTTCGCTTCCCCGTGCTGCAGCATCACGAGCCGTAGATCGTCGAGATCTTGCTCGGCCGATGCGAGCGACTCGTCACGCAAGGCGGCAAGGATGCGCGTGCCTTCGGGTGAGGCCAGTACGGGCTCGCCGAGCTCGCGCGCGCACGCGCAGGTTGCACGGACGATCGTGTCCTTCGAGATCCCGCGCAGCACCGCGAGATACGGCATCCAGTCCGCGCGGGTGACGTCGATCCACGCGCGCCGCACTGCCTCGTCGGGATTCATCTTGCGGACCCACTCGACGAGCTCGCGCGGCGCCGCCATCGACCGCAGCACATCGACTGGTTTCTTGGCGGGCGCGAGCATCCTTCCAACTCCCGACGTTACTCTGGTTTCGCGATCTTAGATACAAACAGTCTTGACTGACTGTTTCTTGGGCGGTACACCCTCCTCGAATGCCGGAGGCCGCCCGCGTACCGAGGACGCAGCAGCAACGGCGCGACGAGACCCGCCGCGCCCTCCTCGACGCCGCCGTCGAGAGCTTGATCGAAGTGGGGTTCGCGCGGACGACGACGCTCGAGGTCCAGCGGCGCGCCAATGCCTCGCGCGGCGCCCTGCTCCACCACTTCCCATCGAAGACCGA
>DASUFX010000473.1:0-8023 GCA_036274355.1 Kofleriaceae bacterium
AGCTCGACCGCTTCGCCAACGCGCCGATCGATGACGACGTGCGCACGCGCGTGATCGAGCTGTTGCGCGACCAGCCCGACGAGGCGGTCACGCAGATCCATCCGCTCGAGATGGCGGCGGCGTGGCAGCTCGACGGACGCAAGACGATCGAAGCGTTCTTGCACGCGACCCGCAGTGGCCTCACCGAGCTCGAGTGGCAGATCGATTGCCCGAGCTGCCGCGTCGGCACGGATGCGGTGCCGCGCCTCGACGCGATCCGCGGCCGCATCCACTGCGCCGAGTGCAACATCTCGTTCGACGTCGACTTCGCGGCAAACGTGCACGCGACGTTCACGGTGCATCCTGCGATTCGCAAGGTCGCGCGCGTCGTGTACTGCGCGACGTCGCCGTACTTCAGCCCGCATGTGCATGGCTACGTGACGCTCGCGCCGGACGAGGGTCGCGAGCTCGGGCCGTTGCCAGCGGGCGGCATCTTGCTGCGTGCGCGTGGCACGACGCGCTCGCTGACGATCGACCGAGAGACAGCAGGCGCAGCGATCGCGATCGGCGACGAGGCGATCACCGTCGACGACACCGCAGCGCCCGGCGAGCACACGCTACGCGTCGTCAATCGCGGTTCGCACCCGGCGCGCCTGCAGGTCGAGCGCGCTGGCTGGCGCTCGCTGCGCGCGCATGGCGGCCTGATCTGCACGATTCCCGGCTTCACCGAGCTATTCGGCACCGATGCGCCGGCCACCGGGTTGCCGCTCGCGATCGGCCGGCTCGCCGTCCTGTTCACGGACCTCGTCGGCTCGGTCGACCTCTACAACAAGGTCGGCGACGCCCGCGCGTTCGCGCTCGTTCAGGAACACTGGCGCGACGCGATGGCCGCGATCGCGGAGCGCAACGGCGCCGTGATCAAGACGCTCGGCGACGGCGTATTCGCGTCGTTCACCGAGCTGTCGGATGCTGTCGAGGCCGCGATCGACATCATGGCGGCTGGCGAGCGACTCGGGCGCGATCATCAGATTCCATTCGCGATTCGCGCCGGCATCCACGAGGGCCCGTGCTTCCTCGTCCGCGCGAATGATCGGCTCGACCTGTTCGGCTCGACGGTGAACCTCGCTGCGCGCCTGTCGGCGACCGCCGGCGGTCAACAGCTCGCGATGCTCGAGACGTCGGCGAACCAGGTCAGCCGCGTGTTCGAGCGCGAGCGCTGCGAAGTCGAGCACGTCATGAGCCGGATCCGCGGCCTGCCCGGAGAATTCCGCATCGGGATGATGACGCGGTCGGGACGCGGCCTCGCCACCGGTGAACGGCCGCTGATCGAGCGCTCGCGCACGGGACCGATCCTGGCGCGGAGTAGCACGCCCGAGCTGCCGATCGTCCCGTCCAAAGACCCAGCCAGCGTCGACTAACGGCTAAGATTGCGCCGAGGGGAATGGTCAACACGCGCACGCTCTCGATCGACGAATCGGTCCACGCGCAGATGCAGCGGGTCGATCACCTGTACGTCGTGATCGCCGGCGGCAAACCCGGCGGCGGCGCGCGGTGGTCGCTGACCAACATCGACAAGATCGAGATCGGGCGCGGCGGTCAGCGCGCGATCAAACGCGACGGCGGCACGCTCCGCGTCGAGGTGCCCGATCCATGGATGTCGTCGAACCACCTGCGGTTCGAGCGCGACCGCGCGCACTGGCTCGCGGTCGATGCGGGCTCGCGCAACGGCATCCTCGTCAATGGCGCGAAGCAAGATCGCGCGATCGTCGCCGACCACGACGTCATCGAAGCAGGCCGCAGCTTCTTCATGCTGCGCGTCTCCGAAGCGGCGGGCGAAGCCGCGCTCGAGCTCCCTGCGAAGCCGCAAGCCGGTGGCCTCGTCACGCTCGATCCGGCGCTCGCACGCGCATTCGAGGAGCTCGCACGCATCGCCGCCTCGCAAGTGCCGGTGCTCGTCGGCGGGCCAACCGGCAGCGGCAAGGAGCGCGTCGCGTTCGGCATCCACACGATGTCGCGGCGCAAGGGCGCGTTCGTGCCGGTAAACTGCGGCGCGTTGCCATCAGGGCTCGTCGAGAGCGAGCTGTTCGGTCACAAGAAAGGCGCGTTCTCGGGCGCGATCGCCGATGCGCCCGGCCTCGTCGCAGCATCGAGTAACGGCACGCTGTTTCTCGACGAGATCGGTGATCTGCCGGCACCCGCGCAAGCCGCCCTGTTGCGCGTGCTCGAAGAGCACGAGGTGCGCGCGGTCGGTGCGACCGCACCCGTCGCGGTCGATCTCCGCGTCGTCGCGGCGACGCATCGCGATCTCGACGCGATGATCGAGGACGGTAACTTCCGCGAAGACTTGCTCGCGCGACTCGCCGGCTTCGAGCTCGAGCTGCCCGCACTCGCCGATCGCCGCGTCGACCTCGGCGCGATGCTCGCCGAGATCGCCCCCGACGCCACGTTCGCTGCCGCCGCCGTCCGCGCGCTGCTCGCGTACGCGTGGCCGCGCAACGTGCGCGAGCTCGTACGTGCGGTCGAGCGAGCCGCCGCCCTCGCTGCCGGTGGCGAGATTGGCGCAGCGCATCTCCCCGAAGAGATCGCGAGCGCGAAGTTTACGGCGCCTGCCGTCGCCCCGGCCGACGCACGCCGCGACGAGCTCGTCGCGTTGCTCGAGAAGCATCACGGCAACGTCAGCAAGGTCGCAGCTGATCTCGGCCGCGTGCGCCAACAAGTCCAGCGCTGGCTCAAGCGCTATGGTCTCGATCCCGAACGCTATCGATCATAGACGACGACCCTCAACCTGGTTCGCGATCGTAATGCATCGAAAGCTCGCGAATGCGCCGTGCGGGGGCGCGTGGCCGGCTAGGGCTCCGTCGGAGTCGGCGGTGCCGAGGGCGTCGGAGTCGGCGGTGCCGAGGGCGTCGGCGTCGGCATCGGTGCTCTTGTCGGCCGCTCGTAGACGCAAGTCGCAAACTTCTTGCAGTCCTCGATCGCCCAGCAGCGAAAGATGCCGTCGACATACCCGGTCTCGCGGTCGCCGCGGCACGTCGTCTTGTGGATATCGATGTTCGCCTTGCGCTCCTGCTTCGGCAGCTTCGGGTCGTTTGCCATCTGCTTTTCGAGCTCGGCCGTGAAGTCGTCCGAACCGTCGAATGCCGCGATCGAGCGCATCTCCGCGACCATCAGCTCGTTCGTGCACATGATCGCGCGCGATGCGGTTGCGCGGCACTTCTCCCACGCGTCCATCGCCTTGAACTTCGTCTCGTCGGGACGCTCCGGCAGCTTGTCGCACGCGACGAGCGCGAGCGCGGCGGCGAGCAGGCACTTCACGCGAGTGGCTCAAGCGCGAGCAACGCATCGCCTTGGTTGACGTCGGCACCGTCGGCGACGAGCACATCCTTGACGCGCGCACGCGCTGGGACGTCGCCGCCGCCATATGTGACGCGATGGAACGTCTTCATCACTTCGAGCAGGCACACCGTCGCGCCGGCTGAGAGCTCGACGCCCGCCTGGACGAACGGCGGCTTGTCGGGCGTCGGGCGGCCATAGAAGCGACCGCTCGTCGGCGCACGGAACACGAGGCCTTGAGCGGCTTGCGCTGCGGCGGTTGCGGCGAGGTCGGCACCGCCGTGGATCGCCACGTCGGTCGCGACGGTGAACAAGAGGTCGCCGTAGCTGACGGCGCGGCGCGCGAGCGCGGGCCCGGGCGGCAGCTTGACGATGCCGCGCACGGCGGGCGCGATGATGCGGACCGTGCGGCCGAGGATTTCGAGCTCGCCGATCGCGTCCCCTTGCGTGACGAGGTGGTCAGCGGCGACGAGGAGGTGGAACCAGCCTGGCGCGGGAGCTCGGACCTCGTCACCTGAGAGCAGGGCGTTCATCGCGAACCTCCCACGAGCGGAGTAATCGAGGAGACGAGGGCGTTCATCGCGGACCTCCGACGAGCACGCGGAGATCGTGCATCGACCAGATGCGCGGGTTCTTGACCCGTCGGTAGCCGGTGTTCTGATAGGCCGCTTCGACGAGCGCGGTGAGGTAGGCGCGCAGCTCGCCGAGCTCGATGATCTCGTCGGTGTCCATCTGGCGCGCGGCGACGAACGGATCCATGTCGCGCTCGATGCGCGCTTCGGTGTCAGCCATGCCGGCTTGGATCTTGGCGCGCTCGGCGGGATCGGTGGCCATGATCTGGAAATCGTCGTCGAGCTTCGTGTTGAACGCGGCGATCGCGAGCGTGCGGCCTTCCATGACCGAGAGGCGCGCGTAGCTCGTCGAGAGCTGGACAACCGGGTCGTAGGGTAGGCCGCTCATCGCGTAGTAGCCGGCACCGGAGGCCTTGCGGAGTAGGACCGTGAACATCGGCGTCGTGTTCGTCGAGTTCGTGTAGATGAGCGAGCTGCCGTAGGCGAGCAGGCCGTGCGCTTCGGCTTCGTGGCCGATGTCGAAGCCGGAGATGTCTTGCAGCCAGATCAGCGGGATGCCGTCGTCGTTGCACGCGCGCGAGAACGCGCTGATCTTTGCGATGCCGCCGCGATAGAGGATGCCGGCGGGGCGCTGGCGGCCGGGATGCTCGGGATCGCCGACGAGACCTTGGCGATTGATCACGAAGCCGGCGTAGAGGCCGGCGACGCGGCCGATGCCGCAGATCATTTCTTCGCCGACCTCGGGCATGACTTCCCAGAACAGCGATTGATCGACGAGGCGCGCGAGTACCTGGTTCGCGTCGTAGGCCTCGCGGTGATCGGCGGGGACCATGGCCGCGAGCTCGGCGGGTGCGAAGCGCGGATCGACGATGCCGAGATCGCCGCGATAGAAATCAGCGCCGCTCGACGGCAGGCGCGCGACATCGCGGCGCAGGCACGCGAGCAGCGTTTCGTCGTCGGGAACGCGGACGTCGGCGCAGCCGGATTGGTGGACGTGGATTTCAGGGCCACCGATATCGAGCGACGTGATCTTCTGCGACTTGGCGCCTTTGATGAGCGCGGCGCCCGCGATCACCATGTACGCCTGCTCGGTCATGTAGACGCGGTCGGAGATGATCGGCATGTAGCCGCCACCTGCGATGCAGTCACCGAACACGCCCGCGATCTGCGGCACGCCATTCGCGGACAGCAGCGAGTTCATCTTGAAGATGTGACCCGCGCCGCGCGCACCGGGGAACGACTTCGATTGCTCGGGCAAGAACAGGCCGGAGCAGTCGACGAGATAGATCGTCGGGATGCGCAGGCGCAGCGCCATCGTCTGCGCGCGCTGGATCTTTTCGGGCGTGCGCGGCCACCACGCGCCGGAGGCGACGGTGTTGTCGTTCGCGATCACCATGCACCAGCGGCCCTCGATGCGCGCGAACGCGGTGACGACGCCGGCGGCCGGCGACTTCTGGTCGCCCGGGAAGACTTCGCCGTAGTTGACGAACGTACCGACCTCGAACGTGCGGGTGCCCGGATCGATCAGACGCGCGATGCGTTCGCGCGAGGTGAGCTTGCCCTTCTTGTGGACGCGGTCGACGTACGTTGGTCCCCAGCCCGCGTGGACTTCGGCGCGGCGCGTGCGCAGGCGATCTTCGAGGACCGCGAGCGCGGTGCGTTGATCGGCGGCCGTGCGCTCGTCGACGAGCTTGCCGAGAGAGTCGCCGATCGGAACCAGCGGTACGAATGCCATCTCGGGCGCACGGTACTACGGCGGCGGCCAATTGCCATCTCGGGCGGCCGCTACACCTACCAATCGGTAGGAAGCTGCAGGTTCGGTTTCTTCGGCGTTCGTCTGGTTGTCGGCTTTGTCGGCTTTGTCGGCTGTTCAGCTTTCAACGCACAGCGCGCGCTGACCCCGAGTCGATTGGCACCTTCGACCTTCACGACTCGCTGCCAGATCGCACGGACCTTCTTGGCGACGACTGGATCCTTCGCGGCCATGTCGCAGAGGTCGTCGGGCTGCACCATCAGGTACTCCCACGTGCTCGCGCGGTCCTCCATCTGGTTCGTCGTCGCGTAGGTGTTCACGAAGCCCTTCGGGCGCTCCCAGCCGACGCTCGGATCGACGTACGCGAAGCCTTTGGGATTGAGCGCGGCCCACGCCGGGTCTTCCTCGCGATGGAGCGTCTCGTAATCGAGCAGGTGAAAGACTTCGTGGTGGACCGCGGACTCGATCGACAGGTTCGAGCCGGCGCCGCGGAAATACTCGACGCTGATGTACACGCGATGCGCGTTGGGATCGGCGAGGCCGGCCGGGCCGTGATCGGTGCCGCGCACGTACGTGATCGCGCGGCAGAACGCGACGTGCTCGAGCCGCGCGGTCTTGCGCACGCTCGACGGATAACGCGCGAACGCGATCGCCATCTGGTCGACGAGCTCCGGCTCGATCTGATCGAGGACGGTCGCGACATCGCAGCGCGCGCAGTTCTTCCGCGTATCACCTGGATCACATGTGGTGATCACCGGCTGGGTGTCGAGCTCGATGTTGTCGCGGGCGAGCGTCGCGCGCAGGCGCTGGCTGCTTGCGACGAAGCCTGGATCGTAGGGCAGCGCCGCGGCGGGCACGCGCTGAGCGCCAGGTGTGCTGCACCCGACGACAACGGCGAGCCCGACCAGAAGCCGCAACGCCGGTCTGCACAGCACGCGACGTGCCATGCAGTGCCGACGAGTTGCCGCCACGTTGGCTGTGGCGCCGCCTGCGATCACTGACGCGTCGACGCCACACTGTCGCTCGCATCACGACAGGCGTGGCACGACGACGATCGCGCTGCTATGGAAACGGGGTCACACCCGTTTGCGCGTTTAGTACCAGTGGTGGCGCTGCCAGAACGCCTTCGCGTTGTCCCAGCCGCCGTACCGCTGATTGACGTACTTCGAGGCGCCCGCGTACTGCTTCGCGAGGTCGGTCGATTGCCAGTCCGCGCCCATGTATTGCTTGCGCGTCGCCTTGAGCATCTGGAACGCGCCGAACGCGGTGGAGTGCGCGTTCTGCGCGCGCGGGTTGCCGCTCGACTCGTGCTGCATGATCCAGCGCGCCGATGCGGGCATGTCGAGGCCGCCGTTGATGTCGAGAAGCTGTTCGGAGTCGAGGGTCTTGAAGTCGTCTGACATGGCTGTACGTCGTCCTTTCGTGTGATCCGACGCAGTTGCAGCCGCGATGCCACCGACGGCGCGGAACCCGTAGGATGCGTTTCGCTTCCCGCAGGCAACACGACGCGGTTCGACGTGCACACCGTGGTGATCGCGCGCGCGATTCAACCATGCGATGCCTCGACGTCGGCGCGATCGCGGCGTGGCAACTCGCGTTGCCGGCACTGGCGAATCGACTCGCCAAGAAAGCCCCAGCTACGGCCAGCCAGGGATCGTTCGCGTGTCGTAGGCGCCGGTGCGGAACGCCTCGCTCTTGAGAATCGCGAGGTGCATCGGGATGGTCGTCGGCACACCTTCGACGACAAACGCACTCAGCGCGCCGATCATCTTCGCGATCGCTTCATCGCGGTTTTCGCCGCGCACGATCAGCTTGGCGAGCAGCGAGTCATAGAACGGGGGCACGACGTAGCCGGTTTCGACGTGCGTGTCGACGCGAATGCCGTCGCCGGCCGGCGGCTGCCACGCCGTGATCTTGCCCGGCGCCGGCGCGAAGTTGTTCGCGGGATCTTCGGCGTTGATGCGGCACTCGATGACGTGACCGGTCAGCGGAATCGCGTCCTGCTTCCACGTCAGTGGGCGGCCCGCCGCGATCTCGAGCTGCGCGATCACGAGGTCCTTGCCGGTGCGCTCTTCGCTCACCGTGTGCTCGACCTGCAGCCGGCAGTTCATCTCCATGAAGCGGAGCGTGCCGCCCGGATCGAGCAGCATCTCCATCGTGCCTGCGCCGACGTAGCCGATGCGGGCGGCGGCGCGCGCGGCAGCCTCGGCGACCCGGCCGCGCTGGTCGGCGGTGAGCGCGGGTGACGGGCTCTCCTCGATCAGCTTCTGGTGGTTGCGCTGGACGGTGCAGTCGCGCTCGCCGAGGTGGACGGCGTGTCCGTGGCGGTCGGCGAAGATCTGGATCTCGACGTGGCGGCCGCCCTCGATCAGCTTCTCGAGGAACA
>DASUFX010000474.1:0-15044 GCA_036274355.1 Kofleriaceae bacterium
CGACGCCGGCCGCCGTCGCTTCATGTCCCCATTTCTGTGCGCCAGTCGTGCTCGCGGTCTTGGTCGCGGTCACACTTCCGGTGCGTTCGCGCTCGCCGAACGGCTGCGGATAGCTCGGCGCTGTCGTCGTCGCGCGCTCGAACCCGGGTGCGTTGACCGTCGTCGTCGGTTCGGTCAAGAACCGCGGATGTTGCTCGATGATCGCGGACACCGTCGCGGTGCGCTCGTGAAACTCGGCCGGCCCAGGTGTGCCTTCGCCGAAGTCCGCAGGTGGAATCGGTTGGATCGATCGCGTGCTCGGCCGCAGCGGCGGCGTGTTGAACGACTGTGTCGACGGGCGCGGCGGTGGCGGCGGCACGCTCGCGAGCGACTCGGTCGGTTCGCGGCCACCCGACCGCGATGCCGATTGCAACGACACGCTGCCCTCGGTCGCTTTGTCGAGCACAGCCAGCCATGCCGCTAGCGGGCGCGCGCCAGACGCCATCGCCGTCCGCGAGCACGCCGCTGCAACATCTGATGCGGTGCCACGCTGACTTGGCTCGCGCGACAGCGCGGTCGCGATCGCGTTCACGACTTCCGCCGGCACGTCGGGGTTCAACCGATCGATGCGCGGCGGTTCGGTGCGCCGCACGGCGTCGAGGATCGCCTTGACGTCGTGGCCGCGATACAGCGGCAAGCCCGTGAACAGCTCCCACGCGATGATGCCGAGCGCGAACACGTCGGCCGCCGCGGTCGGCGGTTCGCCAAACGTCTGCTCCGGAGCCATGTAGCGCGGCTTGCCGCGGAGCCGGCGCCGCTCGAGCGCCGACGAGAACGTCGCGCGCGCGATGCCGAAGTCGAGGATCTTCACGTAGCCGTCGGTCGACAGCATCACGTTCGACGGCGACACGTCGCAGTGCACGATCCCGAGCGCGCCGCCGTAGCCGTCGGTCTTGCGATGCGCGTAGTCGAGACCGGCCGCGACCTCCGCGATGATGTACGCAGCAACCGGTATGGGGCACAGGGCATCGCGCGACACGGACTGGGTCATCGCGGTGCGCAAGTCGCGCCCCTCGATCAGCTCCATCGCCATGAACAGCTCGCCGTCGGCTTTACCGAAGTCGAAGACCTGGACGATGTTGCGGTGGGTCAGCTCGACGGCGATGCGCGCCTCGTCGATGAAGCTGCGGATGAACCGGTCCTGCCGGGCGGAGTGGGGCAGGATGCGCTTGAGCGCCTGGACCTTCTCGAAGCCGGCGATCCCGACGGTCTTGACCTTGTAGACCTCGGCCATGCCGCCCTGCGCGATCTTCTCGAGGACGTGGTACTTCCCGAAACGCTCGCGCAGCGCTTCCACCGATTCACAGAGTATCATTCCTCGTGCCCGATTACTCCGCGCTGGAAGCCGTGCTCGGCTATGCGTTCAAGGAACGCGAGCTACTCGAGCAAGCCCTGCGCCACCCGTCGTGGTGCAACGAGCAGGGCGAGCCGCGTCCCGACGATAACGAGCGCCTCGAGTTTCTCGGCGACGCCGTCCTCGATCTCGTCGTTAGCCACCGTGTAATGACGCGCTTCCCGAAAGCCCACGAAGGCGATCTCAGCGTCACGCGCCAGCAAATCGTCAGCGAAGCGGCGCTGAGTGAAGTGGGGCGTCAGTTCCAGATCGGTACCTGGATCCTGCTCGGAAAAGGCGAGGAGAAAAGCGGCGGCCGCGAGAAGCCGAAGATCCTCGCTGACATGTTCGAGGCCCTGATCGGCGCCGTGTACCTCGACGGCGGATACCCCGCCGCTTGGGAAATGATCGATCGCGTGCTTGGCGCGCGCATCGCGAGCGTGGAGCTCAAGAACTTCTACGACTTCAAGACGCGCCTCCAGGAGACTGCGCAGGCGCGGCTCAAATCGACGCCGACCTATCACGTCGTGCAGGAGCTCGGTCCGGATCACGACAAGCGGTTCGTCGTTGCCGTCACGATCGGGACCGACGAATGGGCGCGAGCCGTTGGCAAGTCGAAGAAGGAAGCGGAGCAGATGGCGGCCGCCGAAGCTCATTTTCGTCTCGAAGGCAGCGACATCGGCATCCGCCCGAAGCGCTAGCGCGCCGCCTGGCGCGGCAGCACCGCCGCGAGCTCGGTCTCGATCAGCTTGATCGCCGCCGTGCTCTCGTCGTCGAGCCGCTGCGCGCCACACAGTCGCGCGGTGTACTCGACCTTGTCGCCGACGGAGTACACGGTGTAGTTCGCGGAGTACGCGCGGCACACGATGCGGCTATACGTGATCGTCCACGGCGCATCGGTGATCGCGTGACGGATCGCCTGCAGCGTCGGCTTCGCGAAGCAGCCGGTCTGCTGCGCACCGGCATGACCATCCTTGTCGACCGGCAGATACGTCCACGCGCCGGTGTTGTAGATCTTCGTTGTCGACGTCGGCACCGCGGCGTCCGAGCGCTTGTCGATCTCGAACAGCGGCACGCCCGTGGCGCGGCACGCACTGACCGGCGGTCGCTGCACCGGAGGAGGCGGCGGCGGTGGAGGAGGCGGCATGGCCGCGGCGAGGTCGCGGTTGACGAGATCGATCGCGGCCATCGTCTCGCTGTCAGCGGTCTTGCCGCTGCACATGCGATACGTGAAGCGGAGCCTGCCGTTCAGTACGTACTCGGTGTAGTTCGGGTCGTACGCGAAGCACGCGATCGGGCTTTGCGTCACCTTCCACGCCGCGTGCTGCAGCGCCGAGCGGATCTCGCGGAGCCCCTTCGTCGAGAAGCAGCCCTGCGCGGTCGCGTCGTCGCTCGCGAATGTCCACGCGCCGGTGCTGTAGATGCGCTTCGTCGTGATCGCCGAGCTCGTCTCCGAGCGCTCGCGGATCTCGAGCAGCGGCGTGCCGCTGACCGCGCATGTGTTGTGGGGAGGAGATGAGAAGAAGAACGAGAGCCAGAAGAGCGTGTTCATGCCGGTAGAGACGGCACGTAACCCAAATGGATCTACCGTGAATTTTCGGCGCCGCGCTGCGTCTACTACTAGCGGCGCGTACGCACGAGCGCGAGCACGTCGTCGCGGCTCGGCATCGCCGACCACGGGCCGAGCTCGCGTAGCGACAGCGCGGCCGCAGCCGCAGCCAATTCGATGCAGCGCGCGAACGGCAGCTCGCTGAGCAGTGCCGCGGCGAATGCGCCGTGAAACACCGAGCCGGCGCCGTAGGCGTCGAGCACGTCGGACGCGAACGCCGGGCAGCGCACGATCTGCTCGCCGTGGCGGCCGATCGCACCTTTCTCGCCGAGCGTGATCACGACCGCGCGCGGGCCGAGCGCGATGATCTCTTCGAGCGCGTCGGTAAGCTCGCCGCGTGGCGCGAGCTCGGACGCGGCGCGCTCCGAAATGATCAGGATGTCGCTGGCGGCGATCAGCTCCGAGGTGCCGTCGCTTAGCTCACCAACGTCGAGAATCACGGGCAGCTTCTGCGTGCGTGCCAGCTCGGCGGCGCGCAGCTGTTCGACGGGCGCGGTGCCGTCGATCAGCACCGACGCAGCACCGGCAATCGCGGCCGCGGGATCGAACGGGAGCGGCTCGCCGGTATCGCCGGCGTAGCGGGTGCGCAGGTTGCCGTCGCCGGCGACCGTCACCAGCTCGCACGCCGACGTGCCGGCCGGCTTCATCAGCTCGGTGTCGATCCCGGCTTCGCGGAGTGCGGTACGGGCGAGCTGCCCGAGTAGATCCGCGCCATGCGTTCCGACCGCACGGGCGCGGCATCCGAGTCGGACAACCGCCCTCAGAGCAACTCCGATACCCGGGGCGGGGGCCGTAGATAGCGCGGCGAGCACGGCGGCCGGCGCGGCATCGCTCGGCAGGTTAGGAGCGAGCCCCGAGATCGCGACCCCTACACGCCCGAGGCCCACGACGAGAGGCGACTGCACGATGCAATTCTATCAGTGCGGGAGCGCACGTGAAAGTGCTTGCGACAATGGGCGTTTTGGGCGCTAGAGTGCGCCGCATCGTGTCCTCGGCAAAACCACCGCCTGCTGGGCAACTCAGCTCGGCGGACGCCAGTCCTATTGCCGATGCACCGACCACGGCTGGGGACCCCGTGACCGACGCTGTTACGGAATCGATGTCGAGCCCGGTACTGGCCGAGCCACGTCCCCGCGTGTCAGCAGCGCTCTCCGACGATGCACAGCTCATCGCCGCCTGCCGGCGCGGCGAGGCGCGTGCGATGGAGATGCTCTATCACCAGTTCAAGCGCCGCGTGTTCGGTATGGCTCACCGCATCGTCGGCGCCAACGACGCCGAAGAAGTGGCGCAAGAGGTGTTTGTCCGCGTGTTCCGCGGCCTCGCGAACTTCCGCGGCGACTCCGCGCTGTCGACCTGGATCTATCGCCTGACCGTCAACGCGTCGCTCTCGCATCTCGCGCGTCGCGGCCGCCGCCAGGAAGTCAGCGACGAAAACATCCCCGAGCAAGCGGCAACGCCCGAGCCCGAGCGCGATCCGGGGCTCGCCGCCCGCATCGAAGCCGCCATGAACCTGCTCCCCGCGGGTTATCGCGCGATCTTGGTGCTCCACGACGTCGAAGGCTTGTCCCACGAAGAATGCGCTGCCATCCTCGACTGCAGGGTGGGCACCTGCAAATCGCAGCTGCACAAGGCGCGGGCTCGCATGCGCGAGCTCTTGGGTAACATCGCCGGAATGGAGCGCAGCCGATGAAGTGCGACTCCGTCCGCGAGAAGCTGACGGCGTACCTCGACGGTGAGCTCGAGGGCGAGCGCGGCAGCGCCGTGCGCGGCCATCTGCGCGGCTGCGATGCGTGCCGCCAGGTCGCCGCCGACGAAGCTGCGCTCCGCGACGGTCTCCGCGCGCTACCACCTCTCGATCCGCCGGCGTCGCTGTGGGCCGGCGTGCAGCAGCGGCTCGCAGCCGCCGAGGTCGCCGATGCCGAGCGTCCCGCGTGGCGTCGTGCGCTCGCGTGGCTCGCACCGCGCGCGCCGCAGCTTGGCCTCGCCGGTGCAGCACTCACCGCCGCGATCATCCTGATCGTCGTGAAGCTGAACCGCAGCGAAGAGACGCATGTCGCGCAGGTGCCGACCGCGCCGCAGCAACCGATGATCGGTGCCGACCCGCCGAAGAAGAATGCGCCCGTCGAGGCAAAGGACGAAGGCGACATGACCGCGTCGCTCGCCGCCGAGCCCGCGCAGGTCACGGCGAGCTATGCGCAGACCGCGCGCGAGCTGCTCGATATCGCCGCCGACGCGCGCGCCGAGTGGCCGGACGATCGCAAGCACGACTTCGATGCTCAGGTCGCCGCGATGCAGAAGAAGATCGCCGTCGCGACGACCGAGCGTCCGCGCCGCGACGCGTATCGCAAGCTGATCCGCTACCTCCAGCGCGCCGTGATCGAGGATGACGTCGCGCTCGCGAACATCGGCGGTGCGCAATGAAGCACGCGCTCGTGCTCGTTTGCGTGCTGTCGACGTCGGCATGGGCCGATGTCAACGAGCGGTCGCGCGTCGAGGTCCAGCCTCCGGGCAAGGGCTACAAGCAAATCTCGATCGAGAACGCGCTCGGCAACGTGCGCATCGAGGGCCACGATGGCCCGGGCATCATCATCGAGACGCACAAGCACGCGCCGGATGACGACGCGCTCGATCGTCTGCGCGTGTCGCTCGTGCCCGATCCGGACGGCACCGTGCGGATCACGACGCATGCCGACCCGAGTGTCGAGAGCAAGCCGGTGCCACGCTCGTCGGTGTCGATCGACGTCGTGATTCGGGCACCGCGCAACGCGCGCTTCGACGCGACCGTTGGCAGCGGCAAGCTCGAAGTGAAGAACATGGATGCAGGCGGCGAGCTCGATAGTGCATCGGGCGCGATCACCGTCGACAACGTGCAGGGCGAGCTCTACACGCACAGCGTCTCGGGTCACATGTCGATCGCGAAGGCGTTCGGCCCAGTCGACGCGGCAACGATCTCGTCCGACGTCGAGCTCGACTCGATCACCGGCCAGAAGCTGGTCTCGTCCTCGAATGAAGGCAAGATCGCCGGCCGCCGGGTGCGCGCCCGCGAGGTCGAGCTGACGACGATGAGCGGCGGGATCACGCTCGAAGCCGAGCCCGTCGCGCGCGGCCACATCGTGGTCCAGAGCCTGCGCGGCGAGGTCGACGTCAAGATCCGTCGCGTTACGCAGGCCGCCTTGATCGTCCGTGCCCGCGGCACCAAAGTCGATTTCGGATCGCAACCCGTCACCGTGCTTGGCAAGTGGCACGAGGCTACGTTCGGTAGCGGAGGCGAGTCTGCTCTCGTCGAGCTGCGGTCGACCAAGAGCCTCGTCCGCTTCGCGATCATCCAATAGCGTAGGGCTCGCTCCGTCCCAAAAGACAGGCTAGGCTGTCTTTGAGATGGAAGAGCCGGTCCCCCCGCGGGTGCGCGAGTACGCCGAACAGGCGGTCGAGTACGTGCGTCGGGCGCTCAAGGTCGCGCTCGAATACGACAGCGACACGCTGCCGCTGCTCGACCACTATTTGCGCACGGTGCCGAGCGACCAGCCGACAACCGTTCAGCTCGTCATCGCGACGGCTGGCGCCTATTTCGGCGAGGTCGTTCGCCGCCGGCTCGGCGGCCGCTGGGAAGTAACCGGGGAAGAGGCGGATTGGCGCGTCGTCCTGCCGACCGGCCTCAACTTCTCGCCGGTTGGGTTCGTTGCGTCAGCCATTGCACAAGCCGACCTCGACGACTTCGATAGCGAAATCGATGCACCCCCGCGGATGCGGCCGTACGTGCAGCAGGCACTCGCGCGCATGGGCGAGGTCTCCGTCGAGGATTACTACTCGTTGTGCGGCCGGCTCGATACCCTCGAGCACGTCCACGAGGTCCTGGTCGCGGTCGCGGCGCAGATGATGGGGAACGTCGACGATGAAGATGTCCCAGAGCCCGTTCCCGACGATCCATCAGGCGCCGTGAACTGAGCGAATCGTGTTATTCCTGGCGACATGGCCAGGGGACCTGCTCGAACGCCGTCGCAGACTGCCTACAAGGGCACGCTCGGCAAGACGCAGACCAAGACCGTTCATCTGACCAACGCGCGCGGTGACCTCCTGTCGACCACCGTGCATACGTCGATCGACGCGGTCTCCGACCCCGAGCTGGTCGAGCGGCTCTACGCCGGCTCCCTCAATACGGTCCGGCTCGATGGCCAGAACGTGCACGACGTCGCGATGCCGATCGTCTATCACGACCCCGCGGCAGAGGTGCTCGTCCTCGTGCTCGGCGAGGCGCATCGCCACCGCGAGATCGAAGAGCGTATTCGCTTGCTCGAGCGCCTGCGCGAAGACGACGCGCTCGTTCCCGCATACGTCAAAGACTTCGCCGTCGTGTTCGGCGGTGCCGGCCTGCGCAGCTACCTCGAGAACAAAGCGCAACAGGTGCTCGCGAGCCGCGCCGACTCCAAGGAACTGGAGAAGAAGAAGGGCGAGCTGGTCAATCGCGAGACCGAGCTCGAGCGCGTTCGCCAGGAGCTCGATCACGCGAAGAACGAGCTCAAGCGCAAGCAGGGCGAGTACGAGAACTCGATGAACGAGCTCCGCCGCTCGCAGCTCGAGCTGCAGCGCGATCGCACCGAGCTCGAGCGGCTACGCGCCGAGGCGCGCCAGCGCGTGATCGCGGCAGCGGTACAGGCGGACAAGACAACCGTGGCGCCGGCGCCGACCGAGCGCGGTGATGACATCGCGACGAAGCCGATCACGCGGCAAGAGGTCGACGACATCGAAACCAGCATGGTCGCCGCGCTGCCGCCACCTCCGCCGGACTTCGTCCAGGAGGAGCTTGGAACGCAGCAGGATGCGCCAGCCCACGACATCGGCAGCAATGGCGCGCGCTCGTCGAGCTTGCTCGCCAGGTTCGACGATGGCGAAGAAAAGACCGGCGACGACACCAAGACGCCGGCCCTCGGCGAGGTCGAGGTCGACGACGAACCGACCGGCAACACCGAGATTCCGGCGGGCTCCGATCCGCTGACCACGCAGACGGCCGACGGGCCGCTCGACAAGGACAAGTGGATCGACGCCGCGGCGAAGGCCCCGACGTCGGTGTTCGCCGTCGTCGATGGCCGTGCGCGCCTCGCGCTGATCGCGGGAGACAAGATCGTGCGCGGCATGACCGGCGCTCTCGACGTCCGCGTGCTCTTGCATCGACTGTCGTCGTATCCGGTCGTCACGATGCTGATCGGACCACCGGCGGCGCTGCGCACGCCCAGCCCGCAACAGGTCGTCGTGCTCCCGCTCGAAATCGGCAATGACGGCGATCGCGCGGTGCTGAACACGCTCGCCAAGAAGTTCGAGCTAACGGTCGACATCTTGCAGCGCGGCCAGACCGTGCGCCGGGTGCGGCTCAGCGCGCCGCTCGCCGAGAACGTCGCGTACATCGTGCGTGCGGCCGACGATCACCTGCGGGGAATCGCCGCCGACGGCGAGTCCGACGCTTCGTACACGCGCGCCCGCGACCTCGTGCTCGGCGCGGGCTACGATCTGCTCGGCGTCGAGCACGCCGAAGCCGCGGAGTTCCGCGACGACAAGCTCGTACCGCTCGACACCGCGCAGGCCGTGCGTCGCGCGATCGCGATCGCCCGGCGCTACTCGCGGCCGTCGCGCGAGGACTACTTGGTATCCGCGCGTGGCTATCCGCTCGCGCGCTGGCGGGACCTGCGCCGTGGTGTGCTCGAGAAGGCGGTGCAGTGGGGCATCTGGATGGGCCCCGAGCTCGCCCAGATCGCCGTCTCCGAAGGACTCGCACGCTCCCGGCGCGACCTGATCGTGAAGCTCGAGGCTGGCTTCGAGGCGCTGCGCCGCAATCAGAACGCGTTCGATATCGACGCCGATGCCGCCGACGACAACGCAAAGGCGATCGCCGAGGAGGCGAAGGCGCTAGGCGTCGAGCTGCGCCGCAAGGCGACGAACGGCGGTGCGATCAAGAGCGAGGACGTCGCGGTCGTCTCGGGCTCGATCGACGGCACGCCGCCGAAGGGCTTCTCGAGGCAAAAGACCACCGACGACCTCATCACGCTGCTCGACGACAAGATCCAGCGCGTGTCGGCTGCCACCGAGCTGTGTGACCGCGGCGATCCGCGGGCCGCCACCGCCGTCGTCGCCGCCGTCAAGAAGATGAGCCGCGCCGAGGCCGTTCGCACGCTCGGCAAATGCGTGAAGTTCGGACCCGCGGCCGCGCCAGCGCTGATCGAGGGTCTGTCGAGCAGCAAGGCGTTCTTGCGCCACGGCTGCGCGCTCGCACTGGCACTGCTCCGTACGGACGAGGGCACCCAC
The DNA here is from genome assembly GCA_036274355.1 of Kofleriaceae bacterium. Classification (GTDB taxonomy): domain Bacteria; phylum Myxococcota_A; class Polyangia; order Haliangiales; family Haliangiaceae; genus JABFXX01. Next base: position 9,276 of record DASUFX010000474.1, read on the forward strand.
GCGGTGATCGACCTGCTCTTAAGCGAGCCCACCGAAATTTGGCGCGAGGTCGCCCGCGCGATCGGCCAGATCGGCCCAGCCGCGCTGATGCCGCTCGCTGCGCATGTCGGCCGCCTGGGGGACGGGGTAACACCGTCGACGCAAGAGCGCGTCGCCTGGGCGATGGCTCACGTCGGCGTCCGCGGCGGCAAATCCGCCCTCGACCAGATGGCGGCGGGGCAGAGCGTCATGGCGCCAATTGCCAAGAAAGCGCTCGAGCTGCACGCCAACGCCGCTCGCGACGAGGTTCGGGTGCGCCCGGGCCCGCAGGCGGCCAAGGATGTCACCGTCAATCGTGCGTTCTCGCGCCGCTTCTTCGAAGCGCTCGAGGTCGATCGCCCAGATGTCGCACAAGCGGCGCTTCACGACCTCGAGGCCAGCGGTCCGCTCGAAGTTCTCGACGAATCTGACCTGATCGTCGAGGAGGACGAGGAAGAGGCCGAGCTCGACGAATCGGATCTGATCCAGACCTAGCTAACCGGAATCGCCCGACTTCAGGTATCATTAGCGAGCCGTACATGAGGATCGGGATCTTCTCCGACGTGCACGCGAACATCGAAGCGATGAACGCGGTGCTAGATGCGTTCAAGTCCGAGCGCATCGATAAGTATGTATGCATCGGAGATGTCGTCGGATACGGCGCGTCCCCGAACGAGTGTTGCGACGTGATTCGCAAGACGGCCGCGTTCACGATTCTCGGCAATCACGATGCCGCGGTCGCCGGCCGGATGGACTACTCGTACTACTACGACGCGGCCCGCCAGGCCCTCGATCTTCACGCGCGTCAGCTCACGCCCGAGAACATGGAGTGGCTGAAGGCGCTGCCGTACGAGGTCCGCGAAGGCGACCTGACGTTCTGCCACGGCTCGCCGATCAACCTCGAAGAGTTCGAGTACATCTTCTCGGTCGAGCAAGCGACCCGCTGCCTCGAGATCTGGGACGACCTCGGCATGGTCACGTTCATCGGCCACTCGCACCTGTGCAAGTCGTTTGCGCTCACGCGCGACGAGGTGTTCGAGGTCGTGGCGACGAAGTTCGTGATCCGGCCCGAGCACCGCTACATCATCTCGGTGGGCTCGGTCGGCCAGCCGCGCGATTACGACAACCGCGCGAGCTACACGATCTACGACTCGAACGAGAAGACGTTCGAGTTCAAGCGCGTCGCGTACGACATCGACGGTGCGGCGCAGAAGATCTTCGCCGCCGACCTCGAGCGCAACTTCGGCAACCGGCTGTTCCTCGGCGTCTGACGACGCTGCCGGGGCTCGGGGGCTAGTCGACTACCTTCGCCTTGGGTAATGGCGCGGGCTCGGGCGGTGCCTCGGGTGCCTCGGGCAGCTTCTCTTTGCCGGGGCGCACGATCGCGACGACGATCACGAACACGGTGATGCCTGCGATCTCGGAGGCGGCGTCGCCCAACAGCATCTTGACCGGACCGTGCTCGGTCGAGAGTGAGCCAAGAATCTTGGTCATGTAGAGGATCGGGATGTTCGACAGCGATGCGAGCGCGTTGTACTTCGTGGCCGCGGCGCCCTTGCCGATCACGTCGAGCACGAAACCGGTGAACGTGCCGTACGCGATGCCGCTGCCGAGCTGATAGGCGAGCGTGTAGATCGCATACATCGTCGGATTCTGTGGCGACACCGCCATCCCGATCGCGATCACCGCCAGGATCACGCCGCCCGCCATGTAGGCCATGCGGCGGCCCATCCGATCCGACATCCAGCCGCCGATCAAACAGCCGACCGTCGCTGCAACGCCGGCGGCGAGACCACTGGTTGTCGCAACGAGCTCGGCGCTCGCACCCCAGTCCGTCGCGATTTGCCCCGAGAAGATGCCCTGCGCGGCGGCAGAGCCGATCGGCAGGAAGCACAGCGTGAGCGCGACGATGCCGCGGCGCGAGAACACCATCTGCCACAGCTCGCGGAACACCTCGATGATGCGGCCGAGCAGGATGCGCGCTCCGTGCGCGATACCCTTCGCCGCCTTCTCTGCATGCGCTTCTGCGGCGACCATGATCTTTGCCGCCTCGGGCACGAGGCGCAGGAAGAACTGACACGCGAAGAGCGCGATCGCGATGACGATGAACGCGACCTTCGTCGAGACGTTCTCGGCGAGGTAGAGACCGAGACCGCCGCCGAAGCCGTTACCGCCGACGTTACCGGCCTGGAACATGCCAGCGGCGCGTCCGCGCTCTTCGGGCGGCGTGGCATGCGCCATGAGGCCCTCGACCGACATGCCGACGAACGTGATCGCGAGGCTGTTCAGGAAGACAAGCCACTCGATCACGCCGAGGTTGGCCTTCTCGATCGGGACGAACGCGAGCGCGAGGATCGTCACACACGAGGTGACGTTCGCGAGGATGTACCAGCGCTTTCGCGTCAGCGTGCTGTCGGCGACGGGTGCCCAGAACACCTTCCACGTGTGCGGCAATAGATTCAGCGCGACGAGGCTCGCGATCACGTCGTCGCCCATCCCCTGTTTCTTGAGGATGAAGCCGAGCATCACGGAGACGAAACCACTCGTGGCGCCGAACGGCAGGTTCAGGACGAACCACACCCACGGTCTGACTCGGCGTTGCTCTGTGCTCACTAACGAGCGTTATATCTCGCGGCGGAGCGCGGTCGAGGCAAATCGCAGCGGTTTGTCGCGCGCAGTCTCTAGCTCGTCTTTGCTGATCACGCCGTCCCTGCGCATCGCGCGCAGCACCGTGTCGACGCGGGCGGCACTATCGGCATCGAGGCCACCGGCGTGGCGGACGCGACGGCTCATCGTCTGGGGCTCGGACGTCAGCGCGGCGAGGAACGCGGCTTGCCGGATCGACAGGTCACGCGACGACACGTCGAACCAGTAGTGCGCGGCTTCCACGATGCCGCGGACCTTCGGGCCGAGCTCGATGATGTTGAGGTAGCGCTCGAGGATCTGTTTCTTTGCGAGCCGCGCTTCGAGGCGCCAGGTCAGCAGCGCTTCCTGGATCTTCCGATCGAGGCTCCGCCGATGTGTGAGCAGCTCGTTCTTCACCAGCTGCTGGCTGATCGTCGAGCCGCCGCGTGCGAGACGGTGGTCGCGGAGGTCGATCTCGAGGCTGCGTGCGATCTGCGTGACGTCGAAGCCGTGATGGTCGTAGAAGCGGCCGTCTTCGGCCGAGATGAACGCACCGGGCACGTACCCATCGAGCTTCTTCAGCTCGACCCATGGTTTATCGCCAGGCGGGCGATCGGCGAGCTTGCGCACGTCCGCGGCCGGAGGCTCGGCAGTGACTTCGCATGCGTTCGTCAGTGCCGTGTCGAGCTCGACGCCTTCGCCCGCGGGTGCCGCGAGATCGATCGCGAGGCGGGCGCGCCCGCCAAACGTGCCGGTGAGCGTCAGCCCGTCGAGCGGTCCGCGCACTTCGACCGGCAGCGACGCGAGCAGGTCGTTGCAGGGCGCCGTTGCGAGCCGGACGTCGAGCTGACCCGAGAGCGGCGTGCCGCGGCGCACCCAGCCTGACGTCGACCACTGCGCGGCGCCGATCGTTAGCGCGGCGTGATCGACGACGACGGCGTCGGGCGAGACGGCGAGGGCGGTATCGAGTGCGGCGTCGATCGCGAGCGGCTGCGGCGCGATTGCCTTGTGATCGATGTGCACGCCGGCGACCGAGCCGTGCATCGCGAGCTGCACCGTTGCGTTGGCGCGGCGTACGGTGAGCTGACCGGAGGCGCGGCTGCCGTCGAGCACGAGCCCGTGCGGCGCGAGCGACGCGAACGGCGCGAGTGGAACCTTGTCACCGCTGACGGTGAGTGCGAACCCGGGATGGTCGGGCGCCGGTGGCACGAGCTCGGCACCGACGGCGCGCGGCACGCCGCTATCGTCGAGAAAGCCGCGCGCTTCGAGTGCACCGCCGAGCTCGAGGCGACCGATGGCGATGTCGCGCAGCGTGACCGAGCGGCCACCGATCTCGATGCGACCGGTCCCCGCGACTGCGAGCACGCGGCCGAACGTGACGCGCGGAAGCGAGACATCCGCCGCGCTGCGTGCGAGCTCGATCTCGCCGTGCACGCGATCGTTGCCGGCGCGCACGCGCAACTTGCCGGTGATCAGACGAACGCCGTGGCCGTCGGGAACGAGCTCGACATCGTCAGCCGACAGCTCGCCGATGCCGGCGACGCGCGCGGTGAGCGTGCCCGACGTGACGACAATGCGGCGCACGTGCGTGGCCGTGCTGGGCTTCGCGTTCGGATCGCGACGACCGAGCCGGCGGACGAGGCGCGCGAGATCCGAATCACCATCGCGATCGACCTCGACCGCGATGCGTGGCGCCGCGACGCGAATCTCGTCGGCGGAGACATGACCCGCGAGCAGCGAGTCGAGTGCGACCGAGGCTTCGACGGCTTCCGCGGCAAACAAGTCGCCGAGCGCGACGTCGGTAAGCCGGATCGTTCCGGTGAGGTCCGCGTCGACGGCGCCGATGCGCGCGTGAATGCCGCCACGCTCGCCGACGTGATCCGCGAGGTCGTGCGTACGCGCGCCGATCCAACATGCCGCGCCAACCGGAACGCCGACCGCGAGCACGGCGGTCGTCGCAGCGATCCGATATTCGCGGCGGACCTTCATCAGTGAGCGTTCGGTGCGGCCTCTCGGCGATCGTCGCCGACGAAGTTGCGCTGGACCACGCGACGTTCACCGCGACCGCGCCGCGACGCGAGCGACGCGCCGGCGAGCATCAGCTCGCACAGCTCGCCGAACGAGATGCCGGCGGCATCCGCGATCTTTGGCAACAGGCTCGTCGGGGTGAGACCGGGAACCGTGTTGACCTCGAGGATGAACTCGTTGCCCGAGTCGCTGACCATCATGTCGACGCGCGTCGCGCCGCCGCAACCGAGCGCGATGTGTGCGCGGAGTGCCTGCGCGAGAACGCCGCGATAACGCTCGGGCGACAGGCGTGGCGGGACGAAGTAGTCGGTCGCGCCCTTCGTGTACTTGTTCTGGTAGTCGTAGAAGCCCGCGCGGGGCGCGATTTCGACGGCGCCGAGTGCACGGTCGTCGAGAATCGCGACCGAGACTTCCTTGCCGGCGATGAACCGCTCGACCAGGACCTCGTCGTCGAAGCACAGCGCCTTGTCGACGGCCGGCGCCAGATCCTCGAGTGACTGACAGATCGCGACGCCGACCGAGCTGCCTTCGCGGATGGGCTTCACCACGCACGGGAAACCGAAGTCACCATGGATTGCCGCAAGATCTGCGGTGTCCGCGTCACTGAGCGTGTAATACGCGGGGGTAGGTAGGTTGTGGAGGCGGAACAGCTCCTTCGCCTTGCCCTTGTGCATCGCCAGCGCCGACGCCATCACGTCCGAGCCGGTGTACGGGATTCCGAGTAGCTCGAGCAGGCCTTGGATGCAGCCGTCTTCGCCCATCCGCCCGTGAAGTGCGATGAAAGCGACATCGATCTGCTCCTGGCGGAGGGCGACATCGACGTCGTGGTCGACATAGATCGGGATGGCGTCGTGGCCGCGCTCGCGCAGGGCTGCGAGGACCGCCTCGCCGGTCCGCAGCGAGACCTCACGCTCACTGGAGAGGCCGCCGAGCAAAACGCCAACTTTCCGGGACTGCATATCCGAGCTCCTTTACAGACGAGAACGTCGCAGGATCCCGCCGTAATCCGACCGTAAAGGCCGATGATCCGAGGGGCAATTTTTCGGCTCCTTTCGTGGTAAGGAAGGGCCGCGATGGCGAAGAAGAAAACAGCCGACG
>DASUFX010000475.1:0-3576 GCA_036274355.1 Kofleriaceae bacterium
TCGATGACGATGGCGCCGAAACGTCGTCACCGATCGGTCGCAACCCCAACTTCGGTCGCACCACCGCGCGCTATGCGCCCGGTTCGGCGCAGGTGGGCTTCCGTGTCACGTTCTAGCCACGAAGCTTCTTTACCTTTTAAAGGTCTTTCGGCCGGTATGCGTTTTGCTGTCTCATCTTCGACCATGAGACCCATCCGTAAGATCGTTGTCCTTGGTGCTAACGGAGCGATGGGGTCGGGATCAGGCGCGGTGTTCGCTTCCGCAGGCATCCCGACGGTCTTTCTCGCTCGTTCGCTCGAGAAAGCAGAAGCCGGTCGCGCGCGCGCAGAGCAGCTCGCGAAAGGCAAAGTACCGCCGAAGTCGATCAGCGTCGGCACGTACGACGCGGATCTCGCGCATTCGGTAGCCGAGGCGGACCTCATTTTCGAGGCTGTCGCGGAAGATCTGGAGACGAAGCGTAAGGTGTTCGCGCTCATCGATCGCGCACGTACGCCGGGCTCGATCGTAGCGACGGTATCGTCGGGTCTGTCGATCGCGGACATGTGCGCCAGCTGCACGGAAGACTTCCGCCGTCACTTCCTCGGCGTGCACCTGTTCAATCCACCGACGCTGATTACCGGTACGGAGATCATTCCGCACGCGAAGACCGATCGCGCGGTCGTCGAGATGATCCGTCAGGTGCTCGAAGCGACGTTTGGTCGCGTCGTGATCGAGTGCAAGGACACGCCGGCGTTTGCGGGTAATCGCATCGGCTTCAAGCTGCTCAACGAGATCGCGCAGCTCGCCGAAGAGCATGGCGTCGCGTACATGGATCAGCTGGTCGGCACGCATACCGGCCGCGCGCTCGCGCCCCTCGCGACGATCGATCTTGTCGGCTGGGACGTTCACAAGGCGATCGTCGACAACCTGTACGCGAACACGCGCGACGAAGCGCACGACACGTTCGTGTTGCCCGCTTACATGGCACGCGGTATCGAGCGCGGTCACCTCGGTCGCAAGACGAGGGACAAGGGCGGCTTCTTCCGGGTCGACGGCAAGGGCCCCGATGCGCAGCACTTCGTACTCGATCCGAAGACCGGCGATTACAAGCCGCTTGCCGAGCTCAAGCCGCCGGTGCCGGCGTTCATCGAGCGCATGAAGGCTGCGATCAAGAGCGGCCAGCATCCGGAGGCGTTCGACATTCTGTGTCGCGCCGACGGTAAGGACGCCACGCTGCTGCGCCGCGTGATGCTCGGCTACATCAGCTACTCGCTCGGTCGCGTCGGCGAGGTCGTCGCGGAAGCGCGCGATGTCGATCGCATCATGGGCTTTGGCTTCAACTGGGCGCCGCCGAGCGTGCTCGTCGATGCGATCGGCGCGGCGCGTACGATCGAGCTGCTCGAGAAGGAGCAGCTCCCGGTACCCGCCGTCATCGCCGCCGCAGCCGCCAGCGATGGTAAGCCGATGTTTGCCGAGCCGAGCGTCGACACCGGCCGCTTCTTCGTCGCGGCCTAATCAGGCTTCGGCGGCTCGTCGCTATCGACGACGTTATCGACGACGTCCGCGATGCGGCGCGCGAGAGTGACCGCACCCTCGGCGACTGCGCGGAACAGCCGGTACATGCCGCCTTCGGGTGGCTCGCTCGGCGCGACGTCGGGCTTCATCGCCGGTACCGCGAAGTCGATCGACATCACGCCGCTCGCGACCTCGGTGTGATGGTCGGGCGCGATCGCCTCGATCAGGCCCGCCATCGACGCGTTGCTACCGAGTACCTCGCAGCGAAAGCGTTCGATACCGCGCTCAGCGGCGGCCGCGACGAGGCGTAGGAACAGCAAGCGACCGAGTCCCTGCCCTTGCGCGTGATCGGCTACCGAGATGGCCGCTTCCGCGGTCACCGGTGCGCCGAGCTCCTCCGGCAAGCGAATGAAGCGCGCGATACCGAGGCCGACCGGCTCGCCGTGGCCGTCACCCGCTTCGCGGATCGCACAGAGTGCGAAGTGGCCTTCATGATCGACGTCGGTGAGATATGCGAGCTCCTCGTCGGTCAGCTTCGTCTTCGCTGCGTGAAACCGCGAATATCGAGATTCCGGCGACCAGCGCTCGAACTCGCGGCGCAACAGCTCTTTGTCCTCCGGACAAATCAGGCGCAGCATCACCGGCGTGCCGTCGCGCAGCGTCGCGCGTTCGACGTAGTCCAGCGTGAAATGCCGCGGCTCTGCAGCTACCGCCATTCCGGAACCATCGGCACGTGCATCGATTCGATCGCCGGCAGGTCGAAGCCGAAGTGTGCGGCGACGAGCTCGCGCAGCTGCTTGCGATTCTCGAGCTGGTACGTCTGCGTTTCGGCGCCGCGCATCAGCGTGACGTCGCGACCGCGTACGCGAACCTGACCGCCGTCATCGGTGTACGCGCGCATCATCAAGCCCTGCGTGAACGGTGAGGACGGATGCGTCGCGGTGAAGTGATTGGCCATCTCGAAGTCGATCGGGATGTCGTGCTCGAGCGACGACATCCACAGCCGCTGACCATCTTGCTCGAGTACGTACTCGCTGCCTTCGCGCGACAAGCGATGTGCTCCCGCCTGCGTGCCGTCGAGGGGCACCGGTACGCGGGGCGCTGCGCCGCCGAATCCGGGATCGAGCACCAAGTCGCCTACCGACAAGAACATGTGCGTGCGAGGGGCCGAGCTACGCGCCGTGACCATCACCACGCGCGCACTGTGCGTCTTCACCGCGAAACCAAGCTCGGTCAGCATCGCGGCAAATAGCGTCGCGTGCTCGTAGCAGTAGCCACCGCGTCGCCGCTCGACGAGCTTGCGCTCCAGGCTGCCGATGTCGAGTCGCGGTTTGTCGCCGAGCAACACGTCGAGGTTCTCGAACGGGATCGCCCGCATGTGATGGTCGAGGACCGGCGCGAGCACCTCGGTGGTTGCCGCGCGCGAGCCATGCCAGCCAATCCGATCGAAATAGGCGTCGAGGTTCACGACCGCGAGACTACCAGTACCCGCTGCATTTGCGCCCGATGCGAATTCTTCCCGCGCGAGTTTCCCCGCGGATTCTGCGAACGTGCGCCACCGCCACGCGATCCTTGCGCGACTTGCGCTCGAAACGTGCGTTTCGCCGGGCGCTTAGCGTGGCCTACGCGATGCACACCGTTTAGATCATGCAGATTCCCGTCGACATCACGTTCAAAGAGCTCGGGAAAAGTGACGCACTGGAGACTCGGATCCGAGAGTCGGTCCAAAAGCTGGAGCGCGTTTTTGATCGCATCGTGCGCTGCGAGGTCCTGGTCGAGACGCCGCATCGCCACCATCGCAACGGTCGCCAATATCACGTTCGCATTCGACTCACCGTGCCGGGCGGTGAGATCGTCGTCAGCCGCGACCCGGGTCCGGACGAGGCACACGAGGATGCGTACGTCGCGCTGCGCGATGCGTTCCTCGCGGCTCGTCGCCAGCTCGAAGACTACGTTCGCAAGACGCTCAAGCGCGGTGACCAGCGTGCCGAGCGGAACGGGTCGGCGCATGCACGCGTGACGTTCATCGATGTCGAAAAATCGTGGGGCTGGCTCGAGCCCGACGACGGCCGTCGCGTTTAC
>DASUFX010000476.1:0-8934 GCA_036274355.1 Kofleriaceae bacterium
GGACGCCGGCACCTTCATCGCTGTCGAGATCGTAGCCGAGCAGCGCGACGATGCGCGACGCCGAGCGTGTCACCGACTGGGGCCTGTCCTCCGCGGCGAGGCGTGCGACATCGGCGTCGACCGGATCGGCGCACAGCGCGACACCTTTGTGCGACGCCGGTGTGAACACGACGACGTCTGCGCGCTCGCGCAGCTCCGCGGCGATGGTGACGTCGCCGCCGTGCCGCGCCAGCTCGTCATCAGCGACCGGGCCAAGCGCGAGGCTCGCGAGGTCGCCTTGCGGATCGATCGCGATCACCGGCACGCCGAGGCGGATCGCTTCTTCGACGACCACTTTGCAGAACACGGTCTTTCCAGACCCGCTCGAGCCAAGGGCGATCGCATGGCGTAGCAGCGCGCGTGCCGGCAGCGCGACGGCGCCACCTCCGTCGTCTCGGCGCGTTCCCAGCCACAAAGACGGCTCTTTGGTCGTGGCGGACATCGGCAGCTGGGACTGTACAATCACCCGCGTGACGAGGCTGCTCGCGATCGCAGTTCTGTTGATCGGCTGCGCAACTACGGCCCACGTGCCCAAAGCCGTCGTCGTGGTGTCGGCGAACATGGAATGGAAAGCGGTGACGGCCGCCTATCCCGACGCACGAATGGAATCCACTCCGTGGGGCGACACGTTCGAGACCACGATCGGCCGCGACCGCGTCGTCATGTTTCACGGTGGCTGGGGCAAGGTCGCCGCAGCCGGCTCGGCGCAGTACGCGATCGACCGCTGGCACCCGCGCTACGTCGTCAATCTCGGAACGGCCGGTGGGTTCGCAGGTGCGATCGAGCGTCACAGCATCGTGCTCGTCGATCGCACCGTCATCTACGACATCGTCGAGGCGATGGGCGATTCCGCCGAAGCGATCGCGTCGTACGCGACGGCGATCGATCTATCGTGGCTGCCAACGCCGTATCCGAGCGCGGTGACGAAGACGCTGCTGGTATCGGCGGATCGCGACATCGTGCCCGCTCAGCTGAGCGAGCTCGCCACCAGGTACAAGGCCGTTGCGGGTGACTGGGAGTCCGGCGCGATCGCGTACACGTGCGCGCGCAACAAGCAGCGCGTGCTCATCCTGCGCGGCATCTCCGATCTCGTGCACACCGAGGGCGGCGAAGCCTACGGCAACATGCCGGCGTTCGAAGAAGGCGCGCGCATCGTGATGCAGCGACTACTTCGCGAGCTGCCGGCGTGGCTCGATCGAATGCCTTAGGTGCGGGGCTTGCGCTGCACGGACCAGGTTCCGGCCTGAAGCTGGCCGGTCGAGCTGAGCCTGCTCTCGAACGTTCCGTAGATCGAGTCGTCGTTGAGCGTGCCGAGGAACGAGGTCTCGACTTCACACGAGCACTGCGGATCCGTGTACGGCGCGATCGTGCCCTTGACCTCGTTGCGACTGACCTTGACGAACTCGATCTTGAGCGGCTTCGGGCCCATCATCACGGTGCCTTCCGCGATGTGACTGCCGACCTCGAGCGAGAAGCTTACCTGGCCCGTGCGCCCACTGTCGTCTCCCTTGTACTCACCCTGCCACTCACCCGCGACGCGAGCGATATCGAGATCCGAGCCCTGCATCGTGACTTCCTTCTGGCTGCCAGCGCAGGCGACGACGAACAATAGCGGGAACATCAACTTCATGACGACATCGTAATCGTCGACGAGGAATCAGCGTGAGCGCGAAAAAAATGAAAGATCCGTAGCGCGCGCTGCACTCATTTTACGTGAGCGTTGCGTGAGCTCGGAGTCGACGAAAGTTCGGTAGCGCGCGCTGCACTCATTTTAGGTGAGCGCGGAATCGACGAAAGATCGGTAGCGAGCGCTGCACTTCGTGCAGATGGCAGCGGGGTATGCTCACGGAATGGGATTCTCCTTTGCGTCGGTGGTTCTGAGCTATTTCCTGATCGCAGGCGGCACCTTCTTCACGATGCTGCTCGCACTGCGACTTGGTCTTCATAGCGAATACCTCGGCTACATCATCCTGGCCGCCGGCGGCTTCCTCGGCGGCATGGTGGCAGCACGCGCGAGCAAAGGCTCGACGATCATCGAGCCGGCCATCGGTGCGGTGCTGCTGCTCGCGTCGTTCATCGGCGTCGGTCTCGCGGTGTCAGGCAAAGATGTGAGCGTCGTGGTGCTTCCCGGCACGATGAAAGCGATCGGGCTCACAGCGCTTGCATCGGCAGGCGGCGGCATCGGCGGCGCGTTCATGACCGAGAAGATGTTCGGCGACGAGAATGCGTCGGGGGCATCGTGGGTGCTGTTCGTGGCACTCGCGGCAGTTGGTGCCGGCATCATCGGTACGTTGTTTGGCGGCGTTCTGGCCAAGGGCGACGCCGGAAACACGATCTTCGGTCTAATCGCGGTCTGCACGCTGTTCATCGGTATTGCAACCGGCGCATCGGCGACCTCCCGCCCGCTCGGCGCGTCATTTCTAGGCGGCGCAATCGGTGTCGGCGGTTTCTTCTTCCTCGCGATTTACCTGCTCCTCAGCATGTTTTCGGACAAGAGCCATGGCGCAGGCGACATCCCGAGCGTGGTGTACGCCGGCATCGCGGTGGTCGCCGTCGGCGCGGGCATCGTGACGCTGATCGGCGCGCTGTTCGGCTGGGCGATCGTCGGCAGCAAGCAAAATGCCTAGCGATCGGTGAGATAGAGCAGCAGCGCGATCGCGAGCACCGCCACGATCGGTGCGATCACGATGAGCAGCGCGACGCGCTTGGATCCAGGCGGCTCCGGCGGCTCGAACGACATCTGCTGTGACTGTATTGCGTCCGCTCGGCTTGTCCACCGACGGAATCGTGTTTGATGCCGAGCTGGTTACAGACAGCTCAGGTCGTCACACGCACGCTTCGCCTTCGCCTTCGGGCGCGGCGCGACGTACGGGCGCGTCGGCGTGCGAATCGGCCGCTTCACGCGGGTCGCCGTTGGGAGGGGCTTTGCCGACGGTGGTTCCACGCGGGCCTCAGCCACGGGCGCTTCGCTCGGCGGCGCAACCGCCACGGGCGGAACCGCCACTGGCGCAGCCGCGACCGGCGTAGCCACGACCGCAACCGGTGCAGCTGCGCTGCCTGCGTCGAACTGCAAGAGCGGCACGACGGGTTCGAGCGCCACGTCGCTGGTGGGCACTTCGGCAGGAGCTTCGAACGACGCGACGTCGACACTCGGCGCCTCGACCGCAGCCTGTGTCCGCTGCTGCTGCGCGATCAGGCCAGCTGCGAATCCACCGCCCGCGCAAACGATCGCGACCAGCGCGATCGCGAGCCCGACGCGGCGGCGACGGCGACGGCGCACGACCGGCTGCGTCTCGAGGAAACGCATCGGCTCGGGAACGGCCTCGACCGGTACCACAGGCGCTTCGACGACAGGCGCAGGCTCGAGCACTGGCACATCGACATCGACATCGACGTCAGGTGCGGCCTCGACCACCGGCGCGGCGTCGATGACAGGCACTGCATCGATGACGGGCGCCGGCACGATCGGCGGCGGCTCGACGAGCGGCAGCGGTTCGTTGATCGACGGCTCGTCGACGGGGACTGCGACTGCGATCGGCGCAACCTCGACCGGTGCCGCGAGTCCGTGTGCGGCAAGCGCGAAGTGATTCACGACGTCGCGCTCGGTGAGCTCGGGATCGACGGCCTGTGGAGCAGACGACTCTTCGTCTGGAATCTCGTACGGCGGCTCGAACACGTCGGCCGCGCCGTCCATCCCCGCTGGCAATCTCGGCACCGGACCCGAACCGAGGACCGTGCCCAGGCGCGGACGCCCCGGCTTGGTTTCGGCCTCCGGCTCCGACGCAGCCGATTCGGCCTCGATCGGCTCCGGCGCCGCCGGAACGGGCTCGGGGATGGCGGGCTCAGCAGCGAGCGATTCCGGCGGAACAAGCGTGATCGGCTCCGGCACCGCGTCGGCCACGGGTTCCGGATCCTTCATGGCGGGTCGCGATCCGCGAGCTACGACCGGCGCGAGCGGCGCGACCGGCGCGACCGGCGCAAGCGGCGTGACCGGCGCGAGCGGCGCGAGCGGCTTCACCTCGGCCCGCGGCTTCTCCTGCTGCGGCGTTGGCTCGGGTTGCGCATCCCAGCCCATCGTCAACTTGCCGGGTTTCACCTCCGGCTGCGGCGCCGGGTCCACGATGTCCCAGCCGCTCGTCAGCGTGCTGGGCTTCTTCACGGGACGCGGCATCGCGGGTTCCGACGCACGCGCGATCTCGGGCCGCGCTTTGATCGGGCTCGGCTGAGCGGCAGGGGCTGCGCCGTTCTTCGGCGCAATCCGGGCTGGTACCCCGACGAACGCGTTGGGCGACAGCTTCGGCTTCACCGTGATCATCGGCTCCACTGCCGGCGACACGCTCGCCATTGCGGCGGTCGCCCTCGTAGCGGCAGCGGTCGCCGGTCTTGCAGCGACAGCTGCCACCGGCTTCGCAGCGACAGCGGTCGCCGGTTTCGGAGCGACGGTCGCTGGAATCGTGACAACCACCGTCGGCGGTTTCACACCGCCAGAGACCATCGGCTTCGTCGCGACCCGCGGGACTGCTACCACCGGTGCAGCTGTATTCGGCTCGGACGCCGGCGACGCGGGCGCATGCGGAATGATCGGCAGACCGAGCAGCGTGTGCTTCGAGCTCACGATCGGTGCACCTTCGATCGGTGCGCTCACGAGATCGATCGCTCGCTGTGGCACTGCTTGACGATCATCGAACGCCGGGGTGGCGATATCGGTGCCGTCCTCCCAGCTCTCCGGCGCCGATTCTTTCGAATCCTTCGCGAGAGCGCGCGCGATCAACATCTGCTCGTAGACCTTCACGCTCGCCGGCGTCACCTTGCGCACGCCGATCTGCATGCCGGCTTGACCGAATCGGTTGTCACGCGTCGTCCACGCACCGAGCACGACGCCTTGACCGACGAGCGCCGAATCGCCACTCGCTAGATCGATCGAGAATGCAGCTTCGATTCCTTCCTGACGCGGCGATGGCGTCGGAACGAAGATCGATGTCTCATCGACAAAGCGATGGAACACGCGCACGAGCTCGTCGAGCGTCTTGCACTGCGTTCGGATTCGGAGTCCGCGAGTTTGGCGGGCGCTCATGTCTGCAGCACGTCCCCGATGCGCTGCTATCCCTAATAATACGACGAGCTTTCGAGTCCGTTCGGATAATCATGGGGTTTTTCCGCAGTGCGAAGCGCTGCGTGCTCGACGGATGAGATGTAGGTGTCGTCGATGTCTGCGATTGTCCGGCTGTTCGTTATTACGCGGTGGCGACGATGTGTGTGTTGGTAGCGCTTCGACCGAGTCCCGCGATCGCCGCGAGCACGAGATGCAGCTCGTTCCGATCGCGATCGCGCGCAGCATTCCGCCAACGCATTTTGCGGCGACGAGTCGCTACGAAAACCTCCGATCGCGTAGCAGCGCGAACCCATTTTTCACCGTCGCGCTCGCGATACCGATCAATACCCGGAGTGCACGTTGGTCGCTGATGACATCCGTGTACGATGCTCGTGGTGCGTCCGTTGTCTGAAGACGCTGACAACGAATTCTGCGAGGACACTGGCGGTTCTGAGATTCGCGACGCCATGCGCGCGACCAGTGCGTTCCGCCTGCTCGTAGTCATTGACGGCGCCGCGGTGACGCACGATCTACCTGCGCACGGCCGCGTCACGCTTGGTCGTGCACGCGGCAGTCACGTACCGATCGCGCACGTATCGGTGTCTCGCGATCACGCGTTCCTCGATCTCGCACCGCTCGCAATCGTCGATCGCAACAGTCGCAACGGAACCTACGTGCGTGGCGCAGCGATCGATGCCGGCGTGCCGGTAATGATCGCCGTCGACGAGCCGTTCCGCATCGGGGACGTCATGGTCATGGTGCAGAGCCGGATCGCGCTCGGCTCGGTATCAGGGATCTCCGACGGCGCGCCCTCGCCTGTCAACCTCGTTGCCGAGTGCGCGCGTTCGGTGCGTACTGGTGCAGCGTTCGCATTCGCGCGCATCCTCGTCGATCCGGCTGTGACCGAGCGGGCGTGCGAAGCGTTGATGGGCACCGTGCGAGTCTCCGACCAGCTATCGCAAGCGCCCGGCGAGTTGCGGGTGCTGTTCACCGATACGCCTGCAACGTCGCTCGGCACTGTTGTCGATCGTTTGCTCAGCGCGCTCGATCGTGCGGGAATCAGCGCGCGCGTCGGTGCTGCTGGCTTTCCAATCGACGGTACGACGCCCATCCAGCTCGCCGCACGCACGTGGCAGCAACTGTTACGCGGCCAAGGTGCGCCCGATCCGATCGCGCCGGTGCGTGACACGCTCGCGCGACTCGCCGTCGGAGACCTGTCGCTATTGCTCTGCGGCGAAACCGGCGTCGGCAAAGAGGTCTACGCCGAGATCATTCATCGCGCATCGCTGCGTTCGCGCGGTCCGTTGATCAAGGTCAACTGTGCTGCGCTTACCGAGACGCTGCTCGAGAGCGAGCTGTTCGGTCACGAGCGCGGTGCGTTCACGGGCGCGGCCTCTGCGCACGCGGGTCTGATCGAAGCGGCCGATGGCGGCACGCTGTTCCTCGACGAGATCGGCGAGCTCCCGCTCATGCTTCAGGCGAAGCTGCTGCGCGTTCTCGAAGATCGCGAAGTGCGGCGCGTCGGCGGCACGAGCGGCCGACAGATCGACGTGCGATTCGTCGCCGCAACGAACCGATCGCTCGAAGCCGAGGTTGCCGCAGGTCGGTTCCGTCGCGATCTGCTGTTCCGGATCGCCGGCGCGACGATCACGATCCCACCGCTGCGCCAGCGGCGCGACGACATCGAGGCGATCGCGCGCGCTGTGATCGAGCAAGCGCGCACTGGCGGCGGAGCGGTGCTGTCCTACGATGCGATCGTGGCGCTTCGCAACTGGCACTGGCCCGGCAACGTGCGCGAGCTTCGGAATACGATCGAGCGCGCGCTGCTTGTCGCGCGCAACGGAACGATCGTCGCGCACGATCTCGGGCTCGAAACCGAGATCGAGGTCACCGGTGTCGATCTGCTGCGCCGCCGCGAGGGACAGGCACCGCTCGGCGCGTCGGTCGAGGCACACGAGCGCGAGCAGATCCTCGCAGCACTCGAGCACTGCGGCGGCAACAAGACGCAAGCCGCGCGCATGCTAGGGATCGCTCGCAACACGCTGCTCGCGCGGCTCGACGCGTGGGGCCTGCGCGACGGCAAGAAGTAGGTATTCAAACCTTGCATGCCCTTCAGTTGCTGCATGGCGACTTGTCCAATCGCTGGACGATCGATCGCTGCGAAGCATTGCGGATCACGAATCTAGCGCGGGAGTGACTGCGGCACGTCTCTGGCAAAGCGCCCGGACACCCTGAACGGAAGGTGCCAATGCACAAGATCCTCGCAGCTCTCCCTCTCGTGTTGTTCGTGGCGTGTGTGGACGAAGAACCAATCACGCAAGCGCCCGCGATCGAAGATCCGGGGGCGGATGCACTGAACGTCACGATCACCGACACGACAGCGACCGGTTCGTTCCAGGCGAGCGATAGCGTGGTCACCTTCGGGGTCGAGACCGTCAGCCCTGCCGTCTACGACATGTGGGTCGAGCTGCATGGACTCCACCTGACACTGCTCGTCGATGCCGAGGTCGGCGTGCTGGAGTTTGATGGTTACGCGGCCGACACCGGCGCGCTCACGCAGATGACCGAAGCGGATCGCGCGACGCTCCTCGAGCTCTACAAGGCACTCGACGTCTACGGTAATGACTACGAGCATGTCTCGCTGCTCCGCCGCAAGGTCGGCAACTGGGCCGAGACCTCGGACACGATGAACCTCACGTTCCAGCACCTGTTCGACCGCGATCAGAGCTGGACCAGCCTCTGCGGTTCGTGTGGCCGCTGGGTGTCGGCGAGCCACGACTGCAACCACGGCGGCTGGTGGTCGGATGCGACGACCGTCAACGCGCTCATCAAGTATGAGGGCGCGTGGTGCGGCGGCGACGGCAGCGCGTACGGCACCACGACGAGCGTGTCGTGCACCGGTGAGCCGGCGGGGTTCACGACCTACGAGTACACTCGCGGTAACTGCATGGGTCGCTGCGGCCCGGGCTGCAACAGCAGCGACACGCAGTTCACGCAGGACTGCGTCAACCACGACTCGTGTGTTCGCGGCGGTCACGACCTCGCGAGCGCGTACTGCGACGATCAGTTTGCGTCGTGCACCGATGACGACGTCTCGGCGCCCCACTGCGGTACCGGCTGCTAGCACATGACGACACGCACGTTGATCGTTGGCCTGGGCGCCGTTGCCGTATGCGGCGCCCTCGCCCTGTTCATGCTCGCGCGTGATGACGGCGCGAAGCCTACGGCGGCGAGCCAGGCTCCGGGCGTCAGCGTTCGGCACCAGGCTGCTATGCCACCCGCCGTTCCGACCCCGACGGCGGCCGCTACGCCCACGCCCGCTGTTGCCGGAGTCGAGGAACCGCTGCTTCAGGATGACAAAGAATATCCGGTGGACCCGAAGCCGGCGACGCGCGAACAACCGCTGACCGAGGAAGAGCGCGATCCGCGCATGAAGCGCTCCATCGAGATGCTCGATCAGGCCGTCGCGCGCACGGCGGCGAAGCTCGCCGCTGCGGAAGCCGCCGGCGATAAGGTCGCCGCGAATACGGCGCGGGTGCGCATCAAGCGTCTGCAAGAAGTCCGCAAGCAGCGGGCGAGCGAGCTGGAGGCGACGCGATGAGCGCCACGACGAAGCTTGTAGCGGTTGTGCTCGCAATCGCTGCGGGATGTACAGAAGCGCCCGCCGAAACGCCTGGGAGCGACGCCGTTCGTAACTACTTCGCGGCAGTAACCGCGAAGGACTGCAGTGCGCTCGGAACCCTCTCCGGTGGCAAGGTGGCCAAGAACCTCGAGCGCCTCGGCTGCGACAAGCTGATCGAGGG